>SWDL01000090.1 GCA_005116795.1 Nitrospira sp.
ACTATATGATCGTCCGTAATCACGTGATCTACGATCTGTCGCCGACGGCTATGACGACGGTGGCCGTCCTCGGCGGGAGCACAGCCCTCTTTGCCGCCACGATCGGTCTGGTGCAGACGGATATCAAGCGGGTGTTGGCCTATTCAACGGTCAGCCAGCTCGGCTACATGTTCCTGGCCTGCGGCATCGGGGCCTATACGGCGGCGATCTTCCATCTGATGACCCACGCCTTCTTCAAGGCCCTGCTCTTCTTGACGGCCGGCTCAGTCATCCACGCGCTCGCCGGCGAGCAGGACATCCGGAAGATGGGCGGGCTGAAGTCCAAGATTCCGACGACGCACGCGGTCTTTCTCATCGGGACGCTGGCCATCGCCGGCATCTTCCCCTTGGCCGGATTCTGGAGCAAAGATGAGATCATGGCCCACGCCTTCGTGCATCACCATTATGCGTTGTATGCCATGGCGGCGGTGGGAGCCTTCTTGACAGCCTTCTACATGTTCCGGTTGACCTACCTGACGTTTTACGGCCCGTCGCGGATGGCCCACCATACGGCCGAGCATATCCACGAGTCCCCGATGATCATGCTGGGCCCGCTGCTGGTGTTGGCCGGATTGTCCGTCGTGGGCGGATTCCCCGGCGTGCCGCCGGAGTCGGGATGGTTCCATCACTTCCTGCATGCGGTGGCGGTTGGGACGGCCGAAGCCGGCCACGCGAGTCTGTCGCTCATTCTGGGGCTCATGGGGGTGGCCACCGTCATCGCCCTGTCCGGGTGGGGGCTGGCCCATTATCTCTATAGCGTCAAGCCGGGAACCGCGGATCAGTGGGCCGCGCGGGCTCCCAAAGTCTACGCGACCTTGCTGAACAAATACTATGTGGATGAGCTCTATGATCTCCTGATCGTGGAACCAACCAAGAAACTGGGGAAGGCCTGGGACTGGTTCGACCAGACGGTCCTCGATGGTATGGTCCGGGGCATCGGCACGGGGACGCACCTCAGCGCCGGCCTCGCGGTCTGGATCGAGAACCATGTCATCTACGGCGGCCTGAATGCGGTGGGGTATGCCAATCACCTGGCCGCCAGAACCTGGCGGAAGTTGCAATCCGGGATGGTGCACCATTATGCCGCGCTCATCATCGCCGGCCTGTTCATCCTGGTGCATATCGTACTGTTGTTATGGCGTGGATCGATCGGATAGGGCGCGGCGTTGAAATGAAGGTTGAGGTTCAACCTGAACCTTAGCCTGATTCTTACCGTATGTTGCAAGAACTGACCTTCGGATTTCCGATTCTCTCCCTCATGATCTTCCTGCCCATCGGCGGGACGATCGTCCTCTGGCTGCTCGAGGACGAGGATCTCGTCAAGAAATCGGCGTTCGCGATCGCCGGGCTGGAATGCTTTCTCTGCGCGATCGTGCTCCAGGGCTTCATTCCGGATTCCGCCGCGATGCAGTTTTCGGAACGGGTGCGATGGATCCCGGCCCTCGGCATCAGCTATCACCTGGCCGTCGACGGCATCAGCGTGCTGTTCCTGCTCGTCACGACGATGTTGACGGCGCTGATCGTCCTCTATTCTTGGGACACCGTCCGCACGCAGGCCAAGGAATACTACATCACGCTCCTGGGACTGGAAGCGACGCTGGTCGGCATCTTCGTCTCGATCGATCTTGTCGTTTTCTTCGTCTTCTGGGAGCTCATGCTGATTCCGAGCTACTTCCTGATCAAGCTCTGGGGGACGGGAGTCGAGCGCCAGTACGCGGCGCTGAAGTATGTGCTCTACACCCTGTTCGGCAGCGTCTTCATGCTGGTCGGAATCGTGTTGCTCGACCTGAATTATCATGAATGGGCGGCCACCCATCGGATCGAGCCGTCCTTCACCTTCGATTTCCTGGATCTGCTCACGGTGCCGATTCCGGTCGAGAAGCAGGTGCTGATTTTCTGGCTGATGTTCATGGGGCTCGCGTTCAAGGCCCCCATGGTGCCGTTCCATACCTGGCTGCCCGATGCGCTCGCCGAAGGGCCCATCGGCATGTCGGTCATTCTGGCCGGCGTCAAGCTGGGGACCTACGGGTTTGTGCGCTTCAGCCTGCCCCTCTTGCCGGATGCCGTCAGCCGTCCCGACGTCGTGACGGTCATGGTGGTCCTGGCGGTCGCCGCCATCCTCTACGGCGCCATCATTGCGCTCATTCAGCCGGATTTTCGGCGGCTCCTGGCGTTCAGCAGTATCAGCCATCTGGGGTTCGTTGTCCTGGGAGTCTTTGCGTTGAATTTCCAGGGCATCCAGGGCGGCGTGTTGACGATGATCAATCTCGGCTTCAGCACCGCCGGACTGTTTTTTCTGGCCGGGTTTCTGTATACGCGACGGCACAGCACCGATCTCTCATCGATGGGCGGCCTGGCGCACAAGGTGCCGCTCTTGGCGACCTACTTCCTGATTCTGGGGCTGGCCTCGATCGGGTTACCGGGCACCAATGGATTTGTCGGAGAATTTTTGATCCTCCTCGGCGCCTTTGCCGCCCATTGGGTGTACGGGGCGATCGCCGTCACGGGCGTCATCTTCGGGGCGGCCTACTTCCTGTGGTTCTACGAGCGAGCCATGTGGGGCCCGCTCGGGCAGGGCTTGAGCCATGCCATCCCTGATTTGAACCCGCGGGAGCTCTTCATCTGCGTCGTCCTCTCCGTGATGATTTTCTGGATCGGCCTCTATCCGGCGCCCTTCCTGAGGATCATGAACGGGTCGGTGCAGGCGATCGTAGAGCGGCTCGATCATCAACAACCGAAGGTGGTCGCGGGGGGCACACGGTGAACTGACGCCATGCTCGATTCCATTCTGCTCATCATTCTCTTTGCGCCGTTCCTGGGCGCCGTGGCGTTGATGTTTGTGCCGAATCGCCAGGCGTTGCGCGTGCGGCTCACGGCGGCCATCTCGGCCGGCGTGTGCTGTAGCGCCTCTTGGATCATGTTCTTCGCCTTCGATCCGGCAAAAAGCGGCTACCAGTTTGTTCAAAAGTTTGAATGGTCGAAAGAACTGGGGATTGCCTTCTACCTGGGCGTGGACGGCATCGGCGCGCCGTTGGTGCTGGCCTCCGGCATCCTCCTCTTTGCCGGGATCTTCATTTCCTGGCGCATCAAGGACCGGGCCAAAGAGTTCTACATGTTCCTGCTGATCCTGGCGGCGGCCACGATCGGGGTCTTCATGTCCCTCGATCTCTTTTTTCTGTACTTCTTCTACGAAATGTCGGTCATTCCCATGTATCTGCTGCTGGGGGTCTGGGGGAGCCACACGAAGAAGTACCTCGAGATGACCGATCCGGACGGGCTGAAGAAGCGGGACTCGGTCGCGTTCCTGTTCAACTTTGCGTCGAACAGCAAAGAATACGCGGCCATGAAGTTGACGCTGTTCCTCTCGGCCGGAGCCGTGCTGGCGCTGATGGGCATCCTCTTGATCTACAAGTTCTCCGGCCTCAATACCTTCGACATCGTGGCGCTGAAGGAACAGGCCCGCTTCGGCCAACCGCTCACGACCGTCATCTGGCTGCTGATCTTCTTCGGCTTTGCCTCCATTGCGCCGATCTGGCCGTTGCACTCCTGGTCGCCGGTGGGGCATGCGGCGGCGCCGGCCGCCACCAGCATGCTGCACGCGGGCGTGCTCATGAAACTCGGGCATTTTTCGATCATCCGCATCCTGTACGAAATCTTTCCCGACGCCACCCGTGAGCTCATGCCGATCGCCGCGATCCTGTGTATTTTCAGCATTCTCTACGGCGGTCTGGTGGCCTTCTACGCCCGCGACACGAAGTACGTGATCGGCTATTCGAGCTCCAGTCACATGGGCTATGTGTTTCTCGGCATGGCGGCGTTGGACTATATCAGCCTCACCGGCGCCGTGATGTATATGTTCGCCCACGCGATGGCGACCGGGATGCTCTTCGCTATGGCCGGTTGGGTCTACGATCAAACCCATACCCGCGATATCCCTTCCCTCGGCGGTCTGGTGAACCGGATGCCGTTCGTCTCCGGCTGTTTTATCATCGCCTGCATGGCATCGATCGGGATGCCGGGCACGGTCAATTTCTGGGCCGAAGTGATGATCCTCGTGGGCGCCTGGGGCCGGTACCCCATCCAGGTGCTGATCGCCATGGTCGGGATCGTGCTGACGATGGGCTATCTCTTCCGCATGATGCGGGGACTCTTCTACGGGCCGATGGAAGAACGGTACAGCCACGCGCGTGATGCCGTGACGATGGTCGATCGCGTTCCGCTGCTCCTCATGACGGCGTGCAGCGTCGGCTTCTTCCTCTTCCCCTATTACTTCTATAACGTGGTC
>SWDL01000091.1 GCA_005116795.1 Nitrospira sp.
CCGGTGTTGGATGTGTGGCAATCGCTGCCTCCCCCGAGCTTCCCCAACTACGATGCCGGAAGCTGGGGCCCCTCCGAATCGCACCAGCTCTTGAAACAGGACGGTCGTGAATGGAGAGTCGGGGCGTGACGAAGGAGCCGTGGCTCGCTCCGGACGTGGTGGCTTGGTGCCGGCTTGTGCTGAACAGTTACCGGCGTTGGGTCGGTGGTGAGCTCATCGAGCGACATGGGTCTCCTGAGGCGCAGGCTTGCGCATTGTTCGCGGTTCCGTGTGTCGTCGTCACGCACGGGGCCGGGGCGGACCCCATGCTCACCTATGGCAACCGAACGGCGCTGACGCTCTTCGAGACGACCTGGGATGAGCTCCGCCGGATGCCGTCCCGCCTGACCGCCGAACCCGTTAATCAAGCCGAGCGGGCTCAGATGCTCGCCCGTGCCGCTGCGCATGGGTATATCGCCGACTATCGAGGGATCCGTATCTCGGCGACAGGGCGGCGATTCCTGGTCGAAGACGCCACGGTGTGGAATGTCGTCACGCCGGACGGAGCCCACGTCGGTCAGGCCGCGACCTTCTCGACGTGGCGATTTCTCGCAAGGGAGGCGATCGTCTACGGCGATGGGCCAGAGACGACCGGCTAGGCGGATGATGGCGCCATGAGTTGAAAGCGGGGCACCGACCGACCGTTCACGAGCACCGATTCCAGGAACATGGCTTTCGGGCGGATCCAGAGGCCTCGCTCGCCATAGAGCGCCCGGTAGACCACGAATGCCTCCTCGGTCTCGCTGTGCGTGGCGACCCCGATGACCTCGTACTCCTTGCCTTTGTAGTGTCGGTACCGTCCAAGATGAATCATCCGCTCACCTCACGAGTGCGAAAAAAGTAGCCCGACGCCGGCAATGCACAGGACCGTCAGCACCTTCACGCCATTGCCATTTGCCAGATCCAGCCCGGCGAGCGTGGTAACCGCCAAGAGCCAAAAGCAGACCGTTTCCGCCATCGCGGAATGGAATCCCAGAGAATCCAGCCGGGCATGACGACCATCAGTCACGGGTCCATGAATGGCGCACTATAGCAAGAAAATGGTGAGGCGATGCTTGGGGGAGAGAGTGGAAGAGGGCCTGTGGTCAGGAACCGTGAGGCTCCTAGTGCATACTCTTCATGAGCTTCCCGCTCATCACTACGCAAGCCTGACACCCACCACCTTTCCCAAATCCGCGTTCGCGTGACCAGCGAATCCCGTTCCATAGGGGAACCAATCGTTCCGATCATCGCGCGTTCTCCTCTCGCCCGCACTCGAACTGTCCTCTCTCCTGACCAAGCGTCAGGCCGGCTGGTACGCCCTGCATCAGGCTGCGCGCGGTAGGGATTTTGCGACAGGCAGGCTTGGGCAGGACCTCGTGAGACGCACCGGGCGGGTTCTCCGGTACCTGCGGGGAAGGCGCCCTTGTGGAACAATGTGGAGCATCCGACAAGGACCGGCCTGACAACGCATCTGGCGTCTCTATGGACCAATATGGCGGCCCTTTTGCAGCGTGGAGGGTGGGTCGTCGAATGAACTTGCGTCCTGTAACCTCCGGCCTCACGAGTCCAGGCGCGAGTCGTCCCCCTGCTCGGAGAGGCTCCCCAGGGATTCACGAAGGAGGAGACTTCCATGAGCAGAATACGTCTGACCACGTGGAATCGCTTCTCTCCCGCACGGGTCGTTCTATTCGTGGTGCTGGGCGCCTTGGGCGCGCGCTCCACATGCATATCGGCGACGACCACTCCCACGGATCTCGTCTCTAAGGGCAGAGAGATTTTCTTCAACGAGACCTTCAAGGGAAACGGCCGGACCTGCGGGACCTGCCACCCAGCCGAGAACAACTTCACCATCGGTCACGGTATCCGGCGCATCGGGGTCTCAGACGGTCAGGTTCACAGAGGGGACAATCATGTGGGTGGACCGTACCCTACAGCGGCAACCAAATCGGACCGGGGGGCTTTCTGACCTTCAGCGGGGACACAAGGTCGAAGTCAAGTTTCTTGGGAGCGGAGACAAGGCGGTCGCCGAGTGGATCAAAGTTCAGCACGAGAGGACGGGATCGTGACCGAGAGAGGACAGGGCCTGGGAAGTATGCCCGACACGCGGGCCCTGCGTGGAAATGGAGATCATGCGTGATCACTTCCTCCTCAGAAGCCAGATGAACGAGGTCTTCAGGGAGATCCAGAAGGCGGGGTTTGACCCCGTGCAGTTCACCTGGGAAGAACATCACGCGGGCGAAGGTGAGGGTCTTCCTGTGCACCGGCTCGTCCACCAGCCAAGCGGGTTTTTCTTCACCTTCGATATCAATGACGTCACCTATTCCCCTGGATACGAAGCGCGCGTTGAGACGCTGGAGGCCCGCGACTGGCTGTCGAAGCTCAGCAAAGTGCCGGTCTGGCTTCGACATCTGAAGCGCGAGACCGACGCCCCAGACCTCTGGAGTACCCTGTCACAGGAAAAGGAGCTACTCACCACCGAGTCTTCCGATGTCGGAAATACGCCATTCACCACGGTGGAGCGGGACCGTATCACGCTTGTCGTGAATGAGATCAGGGCGTATCTCATCACGACAGACATCCCGTCCGGAGAGACGTTTCGCTCCGTCAATGCCAAACTCGACTACCTCCTCGATGCCTCAATCCGCCTCGGCCGGATTCATTGGAAAGACATCTTTGTCAGCACGGTGATCGGTATCGCGGTACAGTTGTCCCTTTCAGGCGATCAGACCCACGAATTTCTCCGCTTCACCGGGCAACTGCTTCGCCAACTACTAGGGCCGGTGCTCACGCTTCCGACTCCTCCGTAAGCGCCCTCATCCGAAGCAAACAGGAAGGGCCACACCTCTTTCGAGATCTAGCCTTTCTCACGAAGAAAACAAAGGGGACGGAAGTCCTATGGTCCATTCAAGCGTTCAAGAAAAGACCCCCGACGTGTTTTCTTTGTCTCACCCGCTTCGCGAACTCCAGCCTGAGCACGCCGACGAAGAAGGAGGGCCACGGCTACTTGGTCAGGTGGCAGAGCTCCGCAAATTGATCGAGGTCGATGACGGCGAGGCGTGGATGGTTTCCGATGAATCCCGGGTCGATCGCTGACAAGGGTTCCTCCGGCGAGCGCAGGAAGCCCACCAGCATCTGCCCGGGCTTCGGGGTCTCCTCGATCTTGGCGATGTAGCGGTAGTGGCCACGGAGCTCGGCCAGTTGACGCAGGCTGCACAAGAGAAAGAACGACGAGCCGACCGAGTGACACACCGCACGAGAGACTCCTGCCACGGCGCGGCGCCGGGCGCCCCGGCCTCGGATGCGGCGATCGGAAGCGCCTCTTTGGCGCCCCAGACAGCACCGGCGACTTCTGACAAGCACACGGCCCAAGCCGAGACATGCCCCCAGACGATGGTCAGCCCGCTACGCTTACCGATGTGGCATAGAGATGTCTTGAACCTGAATCCGGCGTGAGAGTCTTTGCACGGGCTGTCGCATGAACGCGCAGAGGCTTCCGAAGAGCCACCGTTGTGATTGGCGCAAACGCGAC
>SWDL01000092.1 GCA_005116795.1 Nitrospira sp.
CTCCCGGGTCTTGCCGAGGAGAATTATCGCATCTCCCGCCTGCTTAAACCACTGGGTGGTGATCCTGTCCGCCGGCTCGATCAGCCCGACCATGCCGAGGATGGGCGTCGGATAGATCGAGAGACCGTTGGTCTCATTATAGAAACTGACATTGCCGCTCACCACAGGGATGGCAAAGGCTTCACAGGCATCCTTCAGCCCCTCAATCACCATCATGAACTGCCACATGACGTCCGGCCGTTCCGGATTGCCGAAGTTCAAGCAGTCCGTGAGACCGATGGGTTCGGCCCCGGAACAGACGAGATTGCGCGCCGCCTCCGCGACGGCAATCATGCCGCCGATATAAGGATGCAAGACACAGTAACGGCCATTCCCATCGGCGACCATCGCCAGCGCCTTGTTGGTCCCCTTCACCCGGACGACGGCTGCATCCGATCCGGGACGCACCACAGTATTCGTCCGTACCATATGATCGTATTGCTGATAGATCCAGCGCTTGCTGGCGATGGTCGGCGACTCCAATAAGGAGAGCAAGACCGCGGTGGGGTCCTGCACGTCTCGAAGGGAATCCAGCGTTAACGCCTGGAGATATTCTTGATAGGCCGGGGGCGCCTGCGGCCGCTCATACTGCGGTCCTTCGTCGGCGAGCGCCTTGGCGGGAATCTCCGCGACCACCTGGCCCTGGTCGCGGACACGCAGGATGCCATCCTCGGTCACGCGGCCGACCACGGCCACGTCGAGATCCCACTTGCGGCAGATGCGAAGGACTTCGTCTTCCTTCCCCCGCTTGGCCACCATCAGCATGCGCTCTTGCGACTCGGAGAGCATCAATTCGTAGGCCATCATGCCCGGTTCGCGGCGCGGCACGTGGGTCAAATCCAAGTCAACACCGGTGTCGGCGCGCGACGCCATCTCGCAGGAGGAACTCGTGAGCCCTGCCGCGCCCATGTCCTGGATGCCGACCAGCAGATCCGTGGACATGAGTTCCAGACAGGCTTCCAGCAGAAGTTTCTCGGTAAAGGGATCGCCGACTTGCACGGTCGGCCGCTTGGATTCGGATTCCTCCGTGAAGGAGTCTGAGGCCATGGTAGCGCCATGAATGCCGTCGCGCCCCGTCTTGGCGCCGACGTAGATGAGAGGATTCCCCACCCCTGCCGCCTTACCTTTGAAGATCTTGTCCTGCTGCGCCAGTCCCAGGCAAAAGACATTCACGAGCGGATTGTTGGCATAGATCTCGTTGAAGATCACTTCGCCGCCGACCGTGGGTACGCCCATGCAATTGCCGTAGGCACTGATCCCGTGGACGACGCCCTTGACCAGAAAGCGATTCTTCGCATGGTCCAGAAGGCCGAATCGCAGCGAATCCATGAGGGCGATGGGCCGCGCCCCCATGGTGAAGATGTCGCGCAGAATCCCGCCGACCCCCGTGGCCGCCCCCTGATAGGGTTCGATGAACGAGGGATGGTTGTGCGACTCCATCTTGAACACCGCGCAGAGCCCGTCGCCGATATCCACGGCGCCGGCGTTCTCGCCGGGTCCCTGCACCACCCGCGGCCCGGTCGTCGGGAGCTTCCTCAAATGGACGCGCGAACTTTTGTAGGAGCAATGCTCGCTCCACATGACGGAAAACATCCCCAGTTCCGTCAAGTTCGGCTCCCGGCCCAGAATCTCGACGATCTTCTTAAACTCTTCCTGAGTCAGATTATGCTGCGCAATGAGTTCTTTCGTAATCGCCGTCTTCACGCTTCAATTGCCTTCCTGTTACACATCTGTGCCCGCGGCGAGTCGACTGCGTCTGCCGCGCACTCCTGGTGGCCTGCCTTTTCGGAAAGGGACTCTGGTGACGATACCCGCGATGGCCCATCTCTTCGACCAGCTTCTCATGCCGGCCATACAACGCTTTCAATTTGCCTTTCCACCGCAGAGTTTCTGGATGCCGCGCATAGCCCTTCTTGCCGTTCACCAACACCGACCAAATCGCATGCAACTCCCGATGCTTGCCTAACAAATGATTCCGACACAAGCTCCGCGGTGAGATATCCCCAATACGCATCGTCAGCGCGTTCCGGTCAGTAGCCCTGACATCTCCAACACTCGCTTTGACCAGACGGTCGCGTGTTCGGCGACCTCTTGACGTTGCTCACGATTCGACCAAATCCGTTCCCAGTTGTGTTGCCATCGTGCGAGTTGGATCTGCAACTCTACCAATTCCTCTGCCTGTTCGATCTTTGCTTCTGACCCTGTCCATTCGATAAAGAACTTGCTTTCATCCAACAGGCTTTCCACCGCTTCCCGACCACCCTCGTGAGCTGCGAACGATTTGATCCGACTCAAATTGGCAGCCAACCCGCCAAGTCGGACAGGCAGGCTATCTCTGAGATATCGCTCTCGAACCGCCGACCTATCCTTCATACTCAGCCCAACACCCTCCGGACAACTTGCGAGACTTTTTCACGTATCGAATGATCGAGAATCTCCAGAGAGGGATTGTTTTGCCGAGGCCGGATATTGAGGAGTGATTCGTACGTCACCTCTTGGAGAGAAGGAATCCAATCGGCGCCCCATACATCCGCCTGCCGACTCCCGTCTTCTAACAGAGCGGCTTCACAATCGGCATGTAACGTACCGCCGCCAGCAAGCACTCCACGCTCTATATCGACCGCCAGCTTGATATACGTGCAAAGCGCCGAGAGCATGTCAGCGATCTGCTCCTTCGTAGCGCGATCATGCATAAGATGAATCACGGTCTCGCGAGCAACTCCCGAGGCTCGCCCAACAAGTGGTTCCGACACAACCTCCGCGGCGAGAGATCCCAGATGCGCATGAATGTCCCCAGCAGTCTATACGCAAGACTCGGGTTAGTCGGTCACATCCCCCTCCCTGGCCTCATAGTGCTGCAAGAAATCCCGACTGGCATGGATAACTGCCGTCACATAACAGTCGTCGGCGCGAATTTCATAGACAAGACGATACGCGCCATAAATAAGTTCACGAGTAGACTCCCTGTCAAACTCCGGCACCACTCGCCCCATCCGGGGGTGGCTTCTCAAGGCTCGGGGCGTACGAACAAGCCGCTTTGCAAAGCGTTCAGCATACCGCGGTGAATCAAGGGCAATGTATTTCGTGATGAATTCGAGGTCCCTTAGGGCCGGCCCCGTCCAGATGACTTTAGCCACTCGTCAACCCTCTTTTCGGCCTCTTCCTGGGTAATCACATCGCCTGCCTCAATCGCAGTCAGGCCACGCTCGACCTTCTCACGGACGTAGATGTGATATTGAATATCCTCCCACGTGCAGTCTTCGGGAAGGGCTTCCAGCATCTTTGCCATCTGCTCTTTGACATTCGCCTTTCCCATCAGTGCCTCCTTTCAATCCCCTATATTGCAACAGCCTCTCGCTTCCTCCCTCGATTGGATTATCGGATGTCGCGCATAGCCCTTCTTCTCATCCACCAGCACCGACCGAGCAATCAGTCTGTAAATCTCTCCCTGACGAGATGGAATAAGCTTCTGATTCAAGGCTTGAATAATACGAGCGCCTCCCAAACTCGCTTTCGCCTCCTCAAACGCCTGAGGTAAATCCCTCCGCTTAAGTGCCACCTCTAATCGATCAAAATGATCTTTCGTTCCCTCGGTCCGCACTGTTTCACAGGCCACATCCGCGAGTTTTGCCCACGACGGATACCCCATCTGAATTGATGGGCCTGAGCCAACTAGGACCCATGCTTTCCCAGATTTCAAGTAGTCAATGAGGAAGCTATCCATTTGAGTGGCTCAAACAATCAAGTTCATTGTTCCTCAACCAAGTTCTGTGAGTGCATGGCCAGAGCGACATTGCCGAGAGCGGTCGGGACCCATCGAGAGTTCGCCAGGGAGGAAAGCTGGACCTGACTGACATTTCATGG
>SWDL01000093.1 GCA_005116795.1 Nitrospira sp.
CGCGATGAGCCAGGACCATGCCCGGCAGGTGGCCGAGCTGGTGGCGCGGGTCACGGGCAGCCGGGCGCGGGTGGCCGTGTCCGACGATCCGTCCTCCTCGAAGACGATCGACGTGTTCACAGGGCATCCGACACAACAATGGCTCGTGGCGGTGAACATGGTGAGCGAAGGCGTCGACATTCCGAGACTGCGCGTGGGGGTCTATGCCACCAACGTGCTGACGGAGATGTATTTCCGCCAGGTCGTCGGGCGATTCGTCCGGATGCAGAGCGATCTCCCGCGACCGCAACGGGCCTGGCTCTACCTGCCCAAGGACGCGACCCTCGTCCGCTATGCGACACAGATCAAGGCTGAGCGAGACCATGTGCTGGAGGACGTGATGCCCTCCCTGCAGCGGACGCTGTTCGGCACGGCCGCTGCGTCGTTGAAAGAGTATCTCCCCTTGAAGGGGGTGGCCCGGATGGATGCCTTGATCGGAGAGGACGAGGCGGACCCGGCCGGCGAGACCAGGGGAGCCGCGGAGCCGGCGGTTCCGCTCCATGACCGGAAGGGCGCGCTCCGGGATCAGCATCGAGCTCTCGTCGCCACGGTGGCCAGAAAGACCGGCGTCGATCATCGGCAGCTCAATGCGGAACTGATCAGGCGCACCGGCGGACGGGTCGATCAGGCGACCGTTCCGCAATTGGAGCGTCGAATCGTGCTTCTGGAACGGTGGCGGGACTCCGGATTCGACGGGGGGTGACCGCGCGAGCGAAAGAATCTACATGGACAAGCCACGATGTCCGAAGAAGGTCTCCCGGTATGGCGTCCACCCTTACTTTGACACATCCGGCCTGGGGTCCGGGATAAAGCCCTCTCGATTGGGCATCTGTACTTGTGGCAGCGCGCGCGCATCGATGACGGTCTCTTCGGAAACGATTCCGTTTTGAAAGAGCAACCAGGCAGTGACGGCGTACACCTCATCCGAGGTCAAAGATTGCGGCGCGGGAAACGGCATGGCCCGTCGAATGTAGTCAAACAAGGTCGTGGCATAGGGCCAATAGCTTCCGATCGTCTTGACCGGCTTGGCCGTGCGCAAGGTGTCGCGACCACCGACGAGGCGATCTTTCGGACCCTCCGTGCCTGTCGCGCCATGGCACATCGAACACTTGGCGGCAAATATGAGGGCCCCTTGTTTGACCGTCCCACTCCCGGACGGAAGGCCCTCCCCGGTCGGAGACACATCGATGTTCCACGCTTGGATCTCCGTCTCGGACGCCGCCCGCCCCAATCCGACGGTCTCAAGCTGCTGGTCGGCAGACCACGCAGGCCAGACACAACCAAGCGCAAAGGCGAGCGTCCCCAGCCTTCTGACCACCGCTTTGCTACGCAGACGTGTACCGGACTCGACCATCATGGTCCACCTTCCAGCTTTGAACGGCGTTGTAGTGATAGATTGAATTCGTCCCGCGAACTTTGATCAGAGCGTCTCGGGTCGGTTGCACGTAACCTGTTTCATCGATGCAGCGACTTTGCAGGAGCGCCTCCCGGCCGTCCCAGCGCCAGGGGATACGGAAGCGCGTGTGACACTTGGGAAGAATCGGGTCCTGGAGTTGCGCGGGTTGCCAGGTCCGTCCGCCGTCCATGCTGACCTCCACCCGTTGCACTTTTCCTCGACCGCTCCAGGCCAACCCTCTGATTTCCTGAAAGCCTGGTTGGATCTGCTGACGGCCGGAGGGAGAGGTGATGACGGATTTCGCCTCCATGACGAGAGAAAATTGATAGGCTTTGCCGTCCGGCATGAGATCGGTATATTTCGAGGTTTCCCAGCGCGTCATGGAGGGCGCTGACCCCAGCTTGAGCCGCCGGAGCCATTTCACATTGATATTGCCTTCAAAACCGGGGAGCAAGAGACGGATCGGAAACCCTTGCTCCGGACGCAAGGGCTCTCCGTTCTGGCCGTAGCAGATCATCGCTTCGTTCACCACGTCGCTCGTGAGGGGGACACTGCGATCGAGTCCCGCCGCGTCACTGCCCTCGGCCAGCAGCCACGTCGCCTCGGGTCCGGCCCCAACGGCATCGAGCAGCGTGGAGAGTTTGACGCCGGTCCACTCGCTGCAACTTGTCAAGCCATGCGTGTCTTGAACCAGAAAGTCCGGCGTTCCCTCGCGCCATCCATCCCAGGAGTTGCCGGAACACTCAAGAAACACCAGGCGAGAGGACGAGGGGAACCGTTCCAGCTCCTCGACACTGAAGATCATCGGCCGTTCCACCAGTCCATGGATCAGCAAGCGATGCTGTGCCCGGTCGATCAGCGGAACACCGTTATGGTGCCGTTCAAAATGCAAGGAGGAGGGCGTCACGATGCCGAACAAGTCTTGTAACGGACACAGTGAGTTGTAATTGTTCGGAGCGTTCGCGCCCCAGCCGTGCGGCGCCCCCGGGCCGGCTCCTCCTAATCTGGCGGACTTCACAAAGGGCGACCGGTCCCCATAGGGGCGGGGCAAGGCGCCTGGGACTCGCATCGGATCGACCGGTACCTCAAGTTCCTCTGCATGCCCAGGCGGGACCAAGAGTCCGGCGGTCCCGAGCGCAATCAGAGAGGCGCTCCGGACCAGAAAGTTTCTTCGGCTGGATGAAACTGGTTCGCCGGAGGGGGAAGCCTTCCTCTCGTGTCGTTCGGAATCTTTGTCCTGAGATAGATCGTGACTCATAGAACACCTCTCGCTGGGCTGAGATCGCTTGAACTCGATCAAGGGGATCGCGAGCTTCGCCATTCAGTTCCTCTGAACGAGCGCCCCTCTTGTGAGGTCGAGTCTACCTTGCCGCTTTTGGAAAAATCAAGTTTCCGTCTTGCGGGGTCCGTTTTGCGGGGTCTTCCGTGAGGATTTATACTCTCGCCTCAATGTCCTTCTGATCACGCTTCCCCCGCTCCGGGAACGGGTCGTCGATTTCCCCTTGTTGATTGAACATTTTTTGCGCCAGTACAACAAAAAGAACCGCCGGGAGGTGCGGCTCTCGGGGGAACTGGTTAAGCCAATGTCCGGCTACCACTGGCCGGGGAATGTCAGAGAACTGGAGAATTGCATCGAACGGCTGGTGATCATGGCTGAGATGGACATGGTGAGCTTTGGGGCTGTCCCGCCTATGTGCGTGGATATTTCGCCGACATGCGGCACGTGAGCCGGACTGGCCCTGGTACCGCGACCCTGAGCGGCAATCTGGAGGCGATCGAGCGAGACCGACTCAGGAAAGCCCTCGATCGTGTAGGCTGGGTTAAAGC
>SWDL01000094.1 GCA_005116795.1 Nitrospira sp.
GGTTCCGATTCGGGATGCGCCAGGTGATTTTGCCTCGCCTCGACGATTGGCACCGTCGAGAGCTGTCGGTGGCGGCGGTGCTACAGGAGTTCGCCCACCTCACGATCGATCAGCACCTTCGGGTCGCGTGGGGGCGCCTCGCGCAGGATCCACGAAGGGACGCCTCCGTTTTCCTCCGAGACGGCGACCGCCTCATACGACGATCGGGCTATGAAGGGGGCCGTACCGCGACCCGCCTCAGGCAGGCCATCGGCTGGCTTCACCAGTTGAGCCTGCTCCAAGGGGGACATCTGACGGGGGAAGGCCGGTAGGTGCTGGAGCGAGTGCTCGCGGCCCTCGCATGAAGCCTCGCGACTTCTGCCTCGAGCCGGGCTATCCACTCGGCCTTGCTCTCACCTATTCCTTCGATCCGATCTTCTTCGATCGGATTGTGCTCCGTGCACTTTGGGGCGGTGGTACGGAAGGTATGTTGGTGCTCGCCGACTCTCAGGAGATAGAGCGAACGCTGGATCGGACGCACGGCCCCATCCATCACCTCGGCCGACGATACCTCCTGAGTCCGGTGCGGACGTCGGGCTCATTTCACCCGAAACTATGGCTCCGCCTCGGGAAGGAGGGTGGGATCGTCTGTTTGGCCACCGGCAATCTCACGCATGGTGGCTGGGGCCTCAACCGCGAACTTGCCGCCGCGTGGCGCGTTGGACCCCACGCAGAGGACCGGGGCGGCTGGATTCCTGATCTGCTGCGCCGTGCTGTTGCGTGGGCTGGCTCCCCTCTGGCCGAGCGTGTACTGAGTCGCATGGGTGAGGTCGAGTGGCTCCGGGAGGAAGCCTCCGACCGCCTACTCTTCAGCGGTCCCACTTCGCTGGCGACCCAGCTGCGCCAACGATGGGCCGGTCGGCGGTTCACGCACCTCCGCTTCGTCACTGGCTCTACCGATACCGACGGCGCGGTGCTCCGCTGGCTGCACGAGACCTTCGGTGTGGAGGCTGCGGTGGGGTGTATTACTCCGCAGATGTGTTCCTTCTCGCCGATGCGGCTCGCTGCGCTACCGGTATCCCTTTATCTAATTCCCCATCCAGTACCTATCGTCCACGCGAAGGCATACCATCTCTCCGGACCGGACGGCGACGTACTCCTCGTCGGGTCGGCGAACTGCTCTGCCTCCGGCTGGCTTCGGAGCCCGACCGACGGGGGCAACGTGGAGGCGATGCTCGTTTACGACCCTCCCGGCCCGGGAGACCTTGCCGCACTCAACGAACTGTTGTCCGATGCTCAGCGAGCGCCGGAAGACGTGTTGAGTGAAGAGATTCCCCAGACGGACAAGCGATCCGGCGTGGCCGCTCGAGAGCTGACGCTCACGGCGCTACAGATCGAGGAAGACGGCAGTGTCGTGGCTGGTCTGTCGAGCGGCATTCATGACGGATGGGAGCACCGACTCGTTGTCGAAGACCAGACGATTCCGCTCCACCGGAGCAACGCCATGTTCGTGGCGCGGGCTCCCGAGAGACTTCCCGCCGGCCAGACCGCGTTCGGTTATGTCGAAGCCATTAGTCCGGACGGGAGGGCCGTGCGAAGCCCCCGCCGCTGGATCGATGATCTGAGGCTCCTCCACGAGTCCGCCAGCGCCCGCGCGATCGCACGAGTTCTCGAACAACTCCCTCGGCCCAGTTCCCGCAAGGAGGACAATCGTCTTCTGGGGGATCTGACGCGTCTCGCTCACGATCTGCTTCATGACACCAAGGCCCTGCAAGACCCCTTCATCAAGACCCAGAAACGGGACGGCCCCGGGGACGAGAACCGCCGAGCCTCGCCAGTGGATCCGGCAGTGCTGATTCGAAACCTCGGCGAGGAACCCGTTCCCCTGTCCCATCCTGTGACTGGCAGTGGCGTGCCGGGCCTCTCGCTTTCCGGGATCTTCCGAGCCCTCTTCGGGGCCGGTGAAGGAACGGACCGCGAGCATGAAGTCTCCGTCGACGAGGAGGAAGCTGCGCGCACGGCGCGGGATGAG
>SWDL01000095.1 GCA_005116795.1 Nitrospira sp.
GCGCAAGTGGGGATTGCGGTGGCGCGACGGGCCGAGGCCGAAGATCTGACACCTGAGGACTGAAAACTGACAACTGAGCGTTGGCGACTCTACGCCTAGATCTGTGTCAGCGACTCAACGAGGTTCTTGTTGATCGACACAAACTCGATGTGCTCGCTGTCGTTGATGGTGACGTTGGTGAGGTTGATGAAGATCCGCTCGTCGTCGTTAAAGACATCCGACACGCGGTTTCGCATCGGCGGGATGAACAAGTCGCCGACGTAAGTCGCATTCACCGTGCGCACCCGTACGCGGGCTTTCTTTCCTTCCGGCACGTGAGGCTCCTGGTTTGAGGGATCTTAGGAGACGATTCGCTAGGATTTGCGCCTCAGAAACTTCTGTTTTCTTCGAAGTTTCCGATACTTATGCTTTCGCATTTTCTTACGACGTTTCTTCAGAACGCTGGACATATGGTCACTCCTCAAAGGTGCGCAGTCTAGAGAGTTTTCCATCAAAAAGCAAGAAATTGTCATGAGGTTGTCGACAGTTTTTTTGTCCTCCATGCTGAATGATTCGAGTCGCCGCGTTGGATGAAAGCCGGTTCGCTTGACGAGCCCCGTTCACGGTTTCTATACTGCGGCATGTCTTATACCTGCCGCCCCGCTGCGATTGCCGCCGTTCTGGTCTTGGCGGTCCTCGGCGTTCTGTCGTGCGGGCACAAAGAAGTTCAGTACGCAGAGGACCATCAGCGGTACCAGAAGATCGACGGGGCCGTCGAAGACCTCCGCACCGCCTATGCGGCCAAGAATCTCGGCAAGCTCGAGTCGATGTTTCTTCCGATGGATCTGCTGGATCGGCTCACGGTCGACATCAAGAAGGATTTCCAGACGTACGAGGAAATCGCCCTCGAGTGGGGCATCGACCGGATCATGATCCAGGGCGAGACGATCGAGGTCTATCTCCATTGGCAGGGTCATTGGAAGAAGACCTCGGCCGATAGCGGATTCCGCGAACGGGGCCACGGTATGCTCCGTTGGGTCGGGGTCCATTCCATTCTGTTGAGCAGTACTGAAGGCGATCTGCCGTTCGGCATCTCCTCCCGCCATGCCGGACCGGATCTCCGCCGTACCGGTTCCTAACGCCCCCGCGTTTCCCCCCGTGGTTCCTGCTCGTCCCCGACACCGTCGCTCCCATCACGAAACGGATTTTCTCGTCGTCGGCAGCGGCGTCGCCGGGCTTCGCGCCGCGATCGAGCTGAGCGGGGACGGGCGCGTGTTGATTCTTGCCAAAGGGGATCCCTTGGAAAGCAGTTCGTTCTACGCGCAAGGCGGTGTCGCTGTGGCGATGAGTGAAGAGGACGACGTCGGGAGTCACCTCACGGATACGGTGAAAGCCGGCCACGGGCTGTGTCGACTCGAAGCGGTCAAGGTGCTGGTCGAAGAGGGCCCGGCTCGCATTCAGGAACTGATCCGGTGGGGGGCTCGCTTCGACAAGATCGGCGGGAAGTTTGCCTTCGCCCGAGAAGCGGCGCATAGCCGCAGTCGGATCTTGCGGGCACGCGGGGATGCGACCGGGAATGAGATGGTCAGGGTCCTGATCACAGAGGCGCGGCGTCGGCGTTCGATCCAGTGGCTCAACCGGCATGTGACAGCGGATCTCGTCGTGGCCGACGGCTGCTGTGCCGGTGTGCTGGCGTTGGATGAGACGACGGGCGAGCGTCGTGTGGTGCGGGCCAGGACGGTCATCCTGGCTTCAGGCGGCGCGGGGCAGCTCTATGCCAGGACGACCAATCCTCCGAGCGCCACGGGTGACGGCATGGCCATGGCGGCCCGCGCCGGGGCCGTGCTCGAGGACATGGAGTTCGTGCAGTTTCATCCCACGGCGCTCTATCTTCCGTCCAGCCCGCCCTTCCTCTTGTCGGAGGCGATTCGAGGGGAAGGGGGACAGCTTCGCAACATCAAGGGCGAACCGTTTATGCATCGCTACCATCGCGCCGGCGCCTTGGCCCCGCGAGACATCGTGGCCCGGGCCATCTGGTCGGAGATGGCAGCGACCCGCTCGCGCCATGTCTATCTCGATGTCACCCATCTCGATCCGGCTTTCGTGAAACGGCGGTTCCCCACGATCTATTCCACCTGTTTGCGGTATGACATGGATATCACGGAGGAGTGGATTCCGGTGTCTCCCAGCGCCCATTACATGATGGGCGGCGTCAAAACCGACACCCAGGGCGCGACGAGTCTGCCCGGGCTGTTCGCAGCCGGAGAGGTGGCCTGCAGCGGTGTCCATGGGGCGAATCGCTTGGCCAGCAACTCCTTATTGGAGGGATTGGTCTTCGGCGCCAGGGCCGCCGAAGCCGCCGAAACCTTTGCCCGGACGCAGGGGGCGACCAAGGGGCCTCTGCCGGCGGTCGAGGAGCTGTCGGCCGGCAAGCCGGCCTCGATGGACGATGCCGACAAATTACGCAGCTCCCTTCGACGGTTGATGTGGGGGAAGGTCGGGTTGATCCGCAGCGGCGATTCTCTGACCGCGGCCGTGGCTCAATTACTCCGGTGGGAACGCCAGGTGGCCCGGGCCTACGGGACACGGCGCGAACTGGAAGTGAAGAATATGATCCAAGTCGCGCGGTGCATCGCGGAATCCGCCCTGTGGCGGGAGCATAG
>SWDL01000096.1 GCA_005116795.1 Nitrospira sp.
TTCGGGGAGATTGACGTCGTGAGAGCCACACGAGGACAAGAGCTATTTGAAACGCATTGCGTGTCCTGCCATCGTCTTCAGCACAGAGAAGAGTCGGTCGGGTACACGAAGGTGACGGTGGGGCCGGTCGAGCACTCCCTCATCCCTGGGCAACCACCGCTTGGAACCGATCCCCTGATGGCGAAGAACGCCCTCAGGGAGGCCGTGGATAGAGATGGGAAGCCCATCGTTTGGAAGGGGAAGAATGTGCACTTGCCCGATCAGCTCACGGACGTCGTCACGGAAGAAATCCTGAGCCTGAGGCATCCCATTGAGTCGCTGCTCGTCCTCCTTGACGGCCTGGCGGCGCTCCTACGTGGTGAGACTGAACAGCCGATGGTCACGCAAGGGATCCCCGCATACAAAGCGCGCCCGCTCGACGGCATTTGGGCGACCGCCCCCTACCTTCATAACGGCTCAGTCCCCAATTTGTACGAATTGCTGCTTCCGCCCGAGAAGCGAAGCAGGACCTTCTACGTCGGCGCTCGAACGTTCGACCCCGAACATGTCGGCTTTCTCACCACCAAGCAGAGCGAACACGAGACCTTGATCGACACCACGATTCAGGGAAACTCCAATGCAGGACATCTCTATGGGATCGATCAGCTCACCGAGAACGATCGCTGGGCGCTGGTGGAATATCAGAAAACGCTTTGAGGACGGGTCGCGGGATCGGCGCAAGGAACAGAGGGGAACTCGGACTTTATCCTTTCACGTCAGAGGGTTACAGGCTGTTGTGAGATTTCTTCACAGATCGGGAAGATTTTGTGCTGAGATGTTGTCTTAATCTTAGTAGTGGGGGACATGGTCGACGCAGCTCAGGGACGCGCGGGCGGTCATGAAGCAAGAAGGAGGATTTGCGCATTCTCATAATCGCGCGAGTGACACCTCGTCTCAGCGATTTGAGGATCTGCTGATGGCTCATCTCGGAGCGCTCTATGCGACTGCGCTCAACCTGACGAAGGACCGAGTACAGGCCGAGGATCTCGTCCAGGAGACGAGCCTGAAGGCGTGGCGCAACCGGACCCAACTGACGACGCCACAGGCGGTCAAAGGCTGGTTGTTTAAGATTCTGATGAATACGTTCATCAATACCTATCGAAAACTGAATCGAGAGCCCGAGTTTGTGGATGTCGAACTCTCCGAAGGGATGCTGGAACAAGTGCCCAGTGATGAGGACCACAATCAGCTCAATCCTTTGAACCGGATCTTGAGTCAGTGTCTGGAGACGGAGATACAGGAAGCCTTTGATCAACTCACGGCGGACATTCGAAGCGTCGTCTGGCTCTCCGATGTCGAAGAATTCAGCTATCGGGAAATTGCCGAGATGATGAACTGCTCCATGGGGACCGTGGCTTCTCGCCTGTTTCGAGGGCGGACCCGGCTCCGGGAATCGTTATCCGATTACTCCAAGCAGCGTGGGATGATCAAGGAATAGCGGCGATGACCTGTGGACAGACACGAACCGTCATGTATCTGACCGACCGGTTGGAGTCGGTGTCTCCCCAGTGGGTCGAAGCGCAGGACCATCTGAAGCACTGCCCTGAGTGCCGGGCCTTTTTCTTCGATGAGGAGGTGCTGAGAAGCTTTCTGAAAAAGCGGCTTGCCAGACAGGGGGTCCCGGCTCATGTGCGGGAGCGCATTCTTGTCCAGATCGGAGAGGCTCGGGCCTATGACGGTCGAACGCGCGCGTTTCCCCTCAGGGGGACGCGTGTTCGCGCAGCCGTCGCGACGGCCCTTGGGGGCATCCTCCTGCTCCTGGTCGGAATCGTCGGGTATCAGTCCCTCAATGTCGATCCGCAAGAAAGGGTCTTGGCCGAACTGATCGATGATCATCTGCGCTTCAAGCTCGGGGCATCCGCGCTGGAATCGTCACAGGTGAAGCAAGTGGAGGCGTGGTTCAGCGGAAAGGTGGATTACCCGGTTCAGGCCCCTCGATTTGAGCAGACCGAATTAGTCGGCGGGCGCCTGTGTTACCTGTTCGGCAAGAAGGGCGCCATGCTGTTCTATCGCAAGGATGGCGCCATGCTCGCCTTGTATGTCCTCGACGGAACCGGTCTCAACATGGATCGCGTCGCGCAGCCCGAATCGGGAGACCACGGGTTCGCCTATGGCGTGGGGAAAGGGCATAACCTCGTCCTCTGGCAGGATCGTGGCCTCGTCTACGCCCTGGTCTCGAACCTCCAGAAGGACGAACTGGTTCGGCTGGCTGCGAACGTCTCAAGCGGCAGATAGCGGAGGATGGTGGACGCTCCCTGTGCCGTCGCGCCGCGTGCCATGCCGGGCACGGCGACTGCTCCAAGGGAGATTGTATCCGATTCGGTTTTGTCATGGCATGGGGAACCGGAGTTCGTGTATGCTCATAGCCATCGTCGGTGTGGTGTTCATCATTCTCTGGCTCATCCCGTTCAAAGACACTGACACTTGAAAGGGCGGTGTGACCACGATGCAAGAGATTTCCCTGTTCATGGCTTTCGTCGCCGGACTGGTCTCGTTCCTGTCTCCCTGTGTGTTGCCGTTGGTTCCGGGCTACCTGTCGTTCATCTCCGGCATCTCCATGGACGAATTGGCGCGCACAGAACGCAAATCGGCTCTCGTCAAGCGGGCCGCCGGCCATGCCCTCATCTTTATCCTCGGCTTTAGCACCATTTTTGTGGCCCTGGGCGCTTCGGCGACGGCGCTCGGCCAATTCTTGCAGGAACGGGCGGATTTTTTCACCAAGGCCGGGGGCATTCTCGTCGTGCTGTTGGGGTTACACATCAGCGGGATCTGGAAGATCGGCCTGCTGTATCGGGAGAGGCGTTTTGCGCAGCCAAGCCCCAACATGGGACTCGTGGGATCCTACTGCACCGGGCTCGCCTTTGCGTTTGCGTGGACCCCTTGTGTCGGGCCGATTCTCGGCGCCATCCTGGCCTTCTCTGCCACACAGGAAACGGTGGGTCGTGGGATGACGCTGTTGACACTCTATTCCCTCGGCCTAGGGGTGCCGTTTCTGCTGACCGCCTTGGCCACGCATAGCTTTCTGACTCTGTTTCGCCAGATCAGGGGCTATCTTCGAGTCGTTGAGATTGGAGCCGGTGTCCTGGTCGTGGCAATGGGGCTCCTCATGTTGACCAATAATCTGACCTGGATCGCCGGGCAACTCACCTTCCTCAATCAGTTTGTCTGGTAGCCATGGAGCGTTCGAGTTCCTCTGTGAGTGTTGCTGAAAGGAGTCATGCCATGCGTAAGTTTCAGGGGCTGGTCTTCAGCGTGATGGTGCTGCTTATGAGCGCTCCGGCGATCCCCGCGTGGGCCTGTGACGCCATGGGCCCCAACCGGCATGTCGGAGTCGTCACCCAGATCGATCCCAAAGCCGGAACGTTCACGATTATCGACGCGCAGAAGCAGAAGCCCGTCACCTTCACGGCTCCCAAGAAGGTGCTGGATGCCGTGCAGATCAAGCGTGATTTTATCATTACCTTTCGACTGGACGGCCAGCGCATGATAGCCGAAGCGGTCGTGCCGGCAGGCTAAGGCGGTCCACGGTCGGTGCGTCCCGGAGGAGCCGGGGGAGCCGTGAACAAGGGAGTCGTGATAATGGGATGGAGATCGATCACCGCGGGCCTGTTCCTCCTCACCGCGAGCCTGATCGCCGACACGCAGGCGGCCGGGCTGAATGATCCCAAGCCCGTCCCCGCGTCGGCCTTTCGGGATCTGAGGGGCACGTCTGTGTCCCTATCGGATTTCAAAGGGCAGGTGCTGTTGGTCAACTTCTGGGGGACGTGGTGTGTGCCGTGCCTTCGCGAAATCCCTGAGCTTGTTCGCCTCTCTGCGCGGTTTGACACCAAAGGGCTGGCGGTGGTGGGCATTGCCGTGGATTCCGGCCGCCCAGACGATATTCGCGCGTTTATGATCGAGCATCAGATAAACTATCCGACCCTCGTCAGCCCTCTGGGCCCCGTAAAAAAGATCTTCCGAGTGGTCGGCTTTCCAACGACCTTGTTGATCGACCGTCATGGAGTGATCCGTAAGCGCTACGTGGGACCTCAAACTGAGGAGACGTTGAGGCAAGATGTCGAAGCTCTTCTGTAAGCCGCGTACCGGTCAGGAGGCCGCCGACCGTCCTTGGCGCCGACATCCGGTCATGACCACCTGGATTGCCGCAGGCTTTTTGGGAGTGCTCATCGGCAGTCTCTGGACGGCCGATGGGACCCTGGTGCCCTCTGCGCTTGGGGAGAGTGATTCCAGCGGCGCAGCGCGGAAAGGCGCGTCAGGCATTCCGCCTGGCCGGTCCGGCAATCAACTTGCCCAGGAGCCCAGCCCCTATTTGCGGGAAGCGTCCCAACAACCCGTCCACTGGCTACCCTGGGGAGAGGCCGCGTTTCGCCGGGCTCAGCAGGAGGATAAGCCCATCCTGCTCGACGTCGGGGCCGTATGGTGCCACTGGTGTCATGTGATGGACGTGGAATCTTATGACAATCCCGAGATCGCGCGCCTCGTCAACGAGCAGTTTATCGCCGTCAAGGTCGACCGTGACGAGCGGCCGGATGTCGACCGTCGGTACCAGCAGGCCGTCTCCGCCATTTCAGGAGGCGGGGGCTGGCCGTTGACGGCGTTTCTGACACCGGAAGGGAAGGTCTTCTATGGAGGGACGTATTTCCCGCCGGAGGATCGGGGCGGGCGCCCGGGGCTCACTGTGCTCCTGCCCAAGGTCGCCGAAGTCTACAAAACGCGTAAGACCGAGGTGCTGGCCAGTACCGAACGGCTCTCGGCCGGCTTGAAACGTTTCGTCGCGGAGTCGAACAAGAAGGCCGCTCTTTCCCAGGGTCTCGTGGACGAGGTCGCCAACCACATGGTCCAGCAGTTTGACTCCGCCCACGGCGGATTCGGCGAGGGCGTGAAATTTCCGTCCGGGAGCAAGATCGAGCTCGCGCTCGCCCGACACTTCGTGACTCGTGACGCCACCCTGCTCCGGATCGTCACCAAAACCCTCGACGCCATGGCCACCGGGGGCGTCTATGACCAGCTCGCCGGAGGATTTTTTCGATACTCGACCGATGCTGAATGGAGGGTGCCTCATTTCGAGAAAATGAACTATGACAACGCCGAGCTCCTGGTGAATTACCTGCATGCCTACCAGGCGACCGGGAAGGCGCTCTACCGAGACATCGCGCAAGGGATCATGGGATATCTCAATACCACGTTGTCCGACCAGGCCCATGGCGGCTTCTATGCGCATCAGGACGCGGACATGACCCGGGAAGACGACGGCGACTACTATACCTGGTCGGTCGAAGAAGTGCGAAGCGCACTCCCGAAGGAACAAGCTGACGTCATCCTGCGCTACTACGATGTCCAGCCCCAGGGTGAGATGCGGGAGAATCCGGCCAAGAATGTGCTCTGGATCGCGAAGACGCCGGAACGAATCGCGAAGGAATTGAGCTTCCCGGCGGAAAAGGTTCGCGCGCTTCTTGCCAAAGGCAAAGAGGGGTTAGGGCAGGCCAGGAAGAAGCGGAAGACTCCCTTGGTCGATAAGACCGTCTACAGCGACCGCAACGGGATGCTGATCGTCGCCTATCTGGAAGCGGCCCAGATTCTACACGATGATCAGGCGAAAGCTTTTGCGTTCAAGACCCTTGATCTCCTGCTCCGCGAAGCCTACCGCGAGGGACAGGGAATGTTCCATGCGTATTTCGAAGGACAGGCCCGTCTCTCCGGGCTGTTCAACGATCAGGCGCAGATGGCCAACGCGGCGCTGGCCGCGTTCGAGTTCACGGGGGAGCCGCGGTATCTGAAGGTCGCCAAAGACCTGATGGATGTGGCGATCGGGCAATTCTGGGATGCCAAAGACGGCGCCTTCTTCGACCGTCGGCCGGAAAGCGTCGCGCTGGCCGCCTTGGATCATCCGGTCAAGGACTTTGAGGATGATCCGGTCGCTTCCGCCAACGGAGTGGCCGCGTTCGTGCTGGACCGCCTGGCGTACCTGACGAATGACAAGCGGTATGACGAGAAGGCGGTACAGACACTCGAAGCCTTTGCCGGCTCCGCGGGGCGATACGGGTCCTTCGTCGCCGCCTACGCGTTGGCGGTGCATTATCATCTGAATCGTTCGGCCCAGGCGGTGATTATCGGCGGAAAAGCCGATCCGAAAACCCTGGCCCTGTGGAAGTCGGCATCGACGGCGTATCGTCCCGGCAAACTCGTGGCGGTCTATGATCCGGCCGGGCTGGAACTGGAGAGTTTGCCTCCCGCGGTCGCCGGCGCCGTCAAGGCCTTTGGAGTTCAAGGAAAGCCGCGAGCCTATGTCTGCGCCGGCGCCACCTGCGCTCCGCCCACGGGAGACCCGCATGAAGTGGCGACTCTTGTGAAGCGGTATGGTATAAAGGCGACCGCAAAGTGAGAGCATGAGTCAAACCGTTCACCGCCGTGCAGAAGGCACTCACGAGATCTCCGGCAAGGAGGACCATGACGTGAAGCGTCTGCGGAACCGTGCGACCATATCCGTGCTGACCGTCGCCGCCGTCGCGACCTGTCTGAGCCTGATGTGGTCGAGCGCGGAGGGCCTGTCCAATACGGCTCCGGCGTTTCGACTCACGACGGTCCGCGGCGAGGTGTACAGTACGGAGTCGTTGAAGGGGCAGCCGGCCTTGCTCATGTTCTGGGCGCCGTGGTGCCATGTATGCCAGGGCGAACTCCCGATTCTTGCGCAGTTCTATCTCAAGCAGAAGCCGGCATCCCTCCGAGTGCTGGCAATCGGGTTTGCGGATACGCGGGGACACGTCGAAGACTACATCAAAACCAATCCCGGCACGTTCCCCTTTCCGACCGCCTACGACGCCGGGGATCGGGTGGCTGGAGACTTCGGTGTCAGTGCCACTCCGACGTTCGTCGTCCTGAACGCCCAAGGGCACATTCAGGTGGTACACCGCGGCGGCGGAATCAGCCAGAACCCCCAGTATCAAGCCTTCTTGGCGGCCCTCAAGTGAAGACGACGAGTGACCTGCCGCCCGTGGCACTTGGTCCAGGTCGGCCCTGCTGCCGTGCAGGCCTGCGGACTCTGCACGTGACCTTTCCGACGGCCCCCAACCCACGGAGGCCGTCCATTCGGGCTTAAGCCGGCGCCTTACTGAGTCTTCGGTTCCCCCTTCTCCAAGAGGTTGTGGAGGTTCTGCAACAAGTCCTTTATGCGCTGCTTCGGTTCGACCGCAGGCGCGCCGGGCTTCGGCTGCGCCTCTTCTTTCAATTGAAGAACCGGCGGTTCGCTGTCGACCGCAAAACTGATCCCGCTTGCTGTGCCTCCCCGCTCGAGTTCGCGAGCGATTCTCATGCGCGTGACTTCGCTGCGGAGATCGCCGAAGCTTTTGGAAATCCCGTCCAGCCGGTCTGTGACACCACCGAGCTTGACGATCAGCTCATCCAGTTGTGTCTTGCGGTCCGTGTGCGCCTTCTCGATCACCACCACGCGCTCGCGCGCCTTCTTGAGTTCGCGCTGAGCATCCTCGGCTTCCTTCTTCACGGTCTGGTAGGCGCCGCTGCTTACGCAGCCGCTGGTTCCAAGCACAGTCAAGACTGACAGAGCGATGAACAGCACGGGAGAAAACCGTTTGCCGTTGATCTTCATTCCTCGCCTCCTTGGATATGGGCCATACAGCCGCGGTGGATAAGCGCGGTCCCCTGCTGGCCCCCCTATTCAACAACAATGGAGATGTAGATTTCCAGTTGAGGGAGGCACGATCATGTGTTGGCACTAAGAGATTATCCTTAAATAATATGATATCCTATCTCTCCGTCGCGGCTTGTCCGCAGGACGGAGGGAACGATGGCAAAAAGCAGAGCCCCGTCATGGGTCGTTTCCGATGAGTTCTGGCAGCGAGTCGAGCCCTTGATTCCGGTGCGTCAACGGGTCGGGAAACAGCGCTACGTGCGCAAGCCCGGTGGCGGCCGCAAGGCGAAGGCTCCGCGCGTGGTGTTCGAGGCGCTGGTGTACGTGCTCCGCACGGGGTGTCAGTGGAAGGCGTTACCCAAGGAGCGCTTTGGCAGTGCCAGTGCCATCCACAAGCGCTTTCTGGAATGGGAGCGGGCGGGATTCTTCCAACGACTGTGGCAAGCGGGGCTGGCGGAGTACGACACCATGGAAGGCATCGCGTGGCGCTGGCAAAGCGTTGACGGGGCGATGGTGAAGGTCCCATTGGCGCAAGAGTCGGTCGGCCCCAACCCGACAGACCGGGGGGGAAAATGGGACCAAGCGAATGCGCTTGGTGGACGAGCGTGGCGCCCCGCTGTCGCTCGTCGTGACCGGGGCGAATCGGCATGATGTCACCCAACTTGCCCCCGTCCTCGATGCGCTGTGCGTTCGCCGCCCCGTCGTGCGTGCCGGCGTCCTGCAGCATCTGTGCGCCGATGCCGGATTCTTCGGCCAGCCGGCTGAGAAGGCGATACGGGCGCGCCACTACACGCCCCACGTGCGCTCGCGCGGCGAAGAGACGCATCGGCGTACCAAGGGCCACACGCCCCGCCGCTGGATCGTGGAGGTTGCCCATTCACGGTTCAATCGATTTCGCAAACTCCTGGTTCGCTACGAAAGGCTGTATCGCTCCTACCAGGCGCTCACGATGCTCGCTGCGGCCAGCATCTGCTTTCGGAAAGTGAATACCACGATCAATATTATTTACGGATAAAAT
>SWDL01000097.1 GCA_005116795.1 Nitrospira sp.
ATGGCCTTGTCGAGTCGGAGGAGGGTGCGGGACCTGCCGAGGAGGTCGATCACCTCGAACAGGCCGGGACTCGCGGTGCGGCCGGTGAGGGCCACGCGGACCGGTTGGGCCAGTTGCCCCATCTTCAATCCATCCTCTTCGACAATCTGCTTAAACGCGGCCTCGAGCGATTCTTTGCTAAACGTCTGATCTGCGACAAACCGGTCACGCACCTTGGTGAGTGTCGGGACGATGGTGGACGTCAGATGTTTCTTGGCCGCCTCTTCGTCGATGGCGACCTCCTGGCCGAAGTAAGGCGTGACCCAGTCGACCATCTCGACCAGCGTCTTGGCGCGTTCCCGTACCATGACGACCAGCTTCTCCAGCCATTCGGCGGAGACCTGCGTCACGTCATCCTTCAGACCGGCTTGTTCGAGCAGGGGGACCAGCAGCGTGGCCACGTCGCTCGGGACGCCGTGCTGAATGTACTGTGCATTCATCCAGAGCAGTTTCTCGGGGTTGAAGACGGCCGGGGACGATTGCACGTGATCAAAGGAAAACTTGTCGATCAGCTCCTGACGCGTGAAGATTTCCTGGTTGCCGTGAGACCAGCCGAGCCGAACGAGATAATTCACCATCGCCTCCGGCAAGTAGCCCATCTCCTTATAGGCCATGATGGAGGTGGCGCCGTGGCGTTTGGAAAGCCGCGTCTTGTCGGAACCGAGGATCATGGGGAGATGCCCGAATCGCGGAATGGGGAAGCCGAGCGCCCGGAAGATCGGGACCTGGCGCGGGGTGTTGGTGAGGTGATCGTCGCCGCGGATGACATGCGTGATGCGCATCAAGGCATCGTCCACCACCACTGAGAAATTGTAGGTCGGATAGCCGTTCGAGCGGAGAATGATCAGATCATCGAGCACGCCGTTGTCGAATTCCACCCGGCCTTTGATGAGATCGTCGATGACCGTCTGTCCTTCCTGGGGCGCGCGGAATCGCAAGGCCGCCTTGTCGGTCGGCGTGGTGATGCCCAGATGTCGACACCGGCCGTCATAGCGGGGCGAGAGACCCTTGGCCTCGGCCTCTTTCCGTCGCGCGTCGAGGTCCTCGGCCCGGCAGACGCACCAATAGGCATGTCCCTTCGCCGACAAGGCCATCGCATGCTCGCGGTAGAGGTCTATGCGCTCCGTCTGCCGGAACGGTCCTTCATCCCAGTCCAGGCCGGTCCAAGACATCCCCTCGAGAATGGCCTGAATGGATTCGTCGGTGGAACGGCTCTGGTCGGTGTCCTCGATGCGGAGGATAAAGACGCCCTTCTGCCGGCGGGCGAACAGCCAATTGAACAGGGCGGTCCGGACCCCGCCGATGTGCAGAAATCCGGTGGGACTGGGAGCGAATCTGACGCGAACCTGGCTCATGTGGTTGCTCGCAGAGGGCTCGTGTGTTCGGCCATCATCCGTCCGTCGCGCGCGTATCTATAGCATGAGCCCTGGGGGTTGTACAGGTGACGGGGGCGTCACAGAGCGCCGGCTTTCCATCGTGAGGCGCTTTCTGTTATGAAACAGCCGACGAGAGGAATCGATGGCCGAACCGACGCAAGATGCCGTGATCGTTCGAGTCCGCGACGTGACCCCGCGCGTGCGGGAGATGGTCCTGCTCCCTTCGGCGCAGACGATCAGTTTCGTGCCGGGCCAGTGGATCTCCCTCAAGCTGCCCGTCGGGGAACGTCCCCCGCTGAACCGGGCCTATACGATGGCTGAACCGGAAACGCCGTCGGGCGAACTGGTCCTGGCCTTTGACCGCGTTCATCAGGGCCTGGGATCGGAATATCTCTATTCCCTGAAGCCGGCAGACCGAGTCACCCTCTCCGGACCCTACGGCAACTTCATCCTGCCTGACCCGCCGACCGACGATGTTGTGATGATCGCCCGCTATACCGGCGTCGTGCCGTTTCGGTGCATGCTCCGACGAATCACGGCTCACCCACTGTCCCGATCGATCACGCTGATCCTGGTGTCGCAGAGCCTGTCCGAGCTGCCGTATCATGAAGAGTTTCTGGAGCTGGCCGAACGCGTGCCGACGTTTCGCTACGAGTCGCTGCTTCCGGTGATTCCCGCTGTCTCCAGGGAGGACGCCGAAATTCAATCCACGCTTGATTTGTGGAACGCCTTATTCAGGGATCGTCGCGATGTGATGCCGATGATCTGTGGCACGAAGGCCTTCGTGCGGCCGATCCGGGAGCAGCTCCGGAAGCTGGGCTTCGACCGCCGGAACGTGAGGGTGGAGACATATGACTAGCCCGTCTTTCGCAACCGGACCCATAGAAAGACTGGCTCTTCTCCTTGGTGAGTGGGTACACGAAGCGCGAGA
>SWDL01000098.1 GCA_005116795.1 Nitrospira sp.
TCCTCGCCGCCACGCCCTTTATCTATAAGCAGGTGCTCCTGACCTCCCAGTCGGCCGTCCAGGGAATTGTTCTGCGGGGCATCGATCCCCAGCGTGAAGTGAAAGTCACCGAGCTCGGCAAGAATATCGTGTCCGGTCATCTGGAGCATTTGCTCACCCCGGAAAAGGCCGTCAAGGCGGTTGAGCCACCCAAGGACGCGAAGCCGGAAGAAGCACTCCTCGCGACCCCGACCGCGCATCCCGGCATCATCCTGGGCAAGGAACTGGCCATGCGGCTCGGCGCCTTCGTGGGAGACACCATCAATGTGGTCTCCCCGGTCGGCCAGATCAGCGCCGTGGCCATTGTGCCGAAAATCAGGACCTTCACCGTCGTCGCCATTTTCGGCTCGGGAATGTATGAATACGACTCCTCTCTCAGCTATATCGCCATGGGGGAAGCCCAGAAATTCTTCAACATGGCCGACACGGTGACCGGCATCGAAGTCAAAGTGGACGACATCTTCGAGGCCAACGACATCGCACGCGACATCGAACGCGCGATTGGATTCCCCTTCTGGGCCAGGGATTGGATGGCCTTGAACCGCAACCTCTTTTCCGCCCTGAAGCTGGAAAAGACGATGATGTTTCTGCTCCTCGTGCTCATCACGCTCGTGGCGTCGTTCAACATCGTCAGCACCCTGACCATGATCGTGAACGAGAAGCAGCGGGAAATCGCGATTTTGAAAGCCATGGGGGCGACCAGGCACGCCATCATGCGGATCTTCATGCTGAACGGCCTGGTCATCGGAGGCGCGGGCACCTTCATCGGCATCCCGCTGGGCTATACCTTTCTCTGGTTGATCCAGAACTACTGGACCTTTGATCCGTCGATCTACTACATCTCACGGATTCCGGTGCATGTGCAGGCGCTGGATGTGATCCTGGTCTCCACGTCGGCGCTGCTCATCAGCTTTGCGGCCACGATCCATCCGTCGCTCCAGGCCGCCAAGATGGACCCGGCGGCGGCGTTGAGATATGAGTGACACGCCAGATGACCACCATGATTCACGTCGTTGATCTTTCCAAATCCTTCTCCCTCGGCGGGCTGGACGTGCAGGTCCTGAAGGGCATCCAGTTGGAGATTCAGCGTGGCGAGCTGGTCGCCGTGGTGGGCGCGTCGGGAGCCGGGAAGAGCACGCTGCTGCATATTATGGGCACGCTGGACCATCCGACGACCGGGACCGTGCGGTTCGACGGACAGGATCTCTTCAAGATGTCGGACCGCGAGCAGTCGGAGTTCCGAAACAAGAAAATCGGCTTTGTGTTTCAGTTCCATCACCTGCTGCCGGAGTTCACCGCATTGGAGAACGTCTGCCTCCCCGCGTACATCCAGAACCGACAGGGGGGCGATGTCCAGCAAGCCGCCGAAGGCCTCTTGACGGAAGTGGGGCTCGGCCACCGCCTCCACCACAAGCCGGGAGAGCTCTCCGGGGGGGAACAGCAACGGGTCGCCGTCGCGCGCGCCCTGATTCAGAGCCCAGACCTCGTCCTCGCCGATGAGCCGACCGGCAATCTGGACACCCACACCGGCGACGCCATCTTCAGCCTCCTGCGCCGGATCAATCAGACCCGCGGCACCACCTTCGTCATCGTCACCCACAACGAGAAGCTCTCCGCCCAGGCCTCCCGCATCATCCGCCTGGAAGACGGGCAGATCGTCTAACGCCTCCTGAGGTCGGATCAGGACGTCAGACCGAGCGGAGAAGAATACAGCCATCTCGCATTTGGTAATACGCGTCATCGCATCAAGACGGCGTACGCCCAAGTCGAGCGTCCGGAAGCGGATTTCCTACTGCTGCAGCACGTGGGTCAGCAGCAGCGAGAGGCGCTTTGCGGCGAAGGGGCTGAGAATAATCCGGGTGGTCAGTGTCACCTGCGCGTCCGTCCCGGCCTTCGCCAAGATCGTCTTTCGCCATCCTGCGAAGCTTCGTCGGTTGGGCGCGATCATCCATCCGCGGGTCGCCCGTGAGCAGGCCCGTCTGACCCGCCTCATCGCCAAACAGCACCCGCGTGCGGTCGTGATCTACGACGCACCGGTCCTCATCGAGGCGGGCGCCATCTCGGCGACGATACCGTTCGAGCCTCGCGAGATCGGTCTCGTAGTCCGAGGCCTCGTGAAATCTGGGCAACCTCGTCAGACGTCAATTCCCGCCACTGGCCGGGCTGCAGATCGCCCAACGTAATCGGCCCGATCGCCACGCGGATGAGCCGGAGCGAGGGATGGCCCACGGCGGCCGTCATGCGGCGGACCTGGCGGTTCATCCCTTCATGCAACGTGATCTCGAGCCACGCGGTCGGGACATTCTTGCGGAATCGAATCGGCACAGGACGATCCGGCACCTGTGGATCTTTCGGCAACACGCGCACCTCGGCAGGCCTGGTGCGTCGGCCACTCAACACCACGCCTTTTCGTAGCCGCTCGATGGCTTCGCGGTCCGGCATGCGCTCCACCTGCGCCAGATACACTTTCGGCAGCTTGTGCTGCGGATCGGTGATCTGATGCGCCAAGGCGCCATCGGAGGTGAGCAGCATCAAACCTTCGCTATCCAAATCCAGTCGCCCGGCCGCGTAGACACCCGCCACCGTGATAGCGTCGGCCAAGGTCGGCCGCCCCTTCGGATCGGTAAAGGAGGGCAGGACGCCATAGGGCTTGTTGAAGGCAATGGTCCGGACTGATGGCATCACGTGTTCGTCCTCTCCCTCCAGATGCACGACCGGGACACTCTCTCATACTCGACCCACCATCCGGAACGTGGAAGGTGCAATCCATCCAGGAGCAGCCCGCGTAAACCCAGGCTCGGCTGTCACTATTCCCACAGGCCCTCCGGCAGAGCGGGCGTAGGCCGCTCTCACACGGCCGGCTGCGGCAGAATCCCTCACGGGCACTCCGTGCTACTTCACCGTGAATTCCATCAGCATCCCCCGCGTAAAATGCAGCCGTCCGATTTCATCGGGAAAGAGGCAAATGACCCCATAGCGCCCCGGCACAAAGGCATGGGTGAAGTACCCGTGCCTCCCTGCCCCGATGGACGCCAAGCCCCCGACCGGCTTCCCGTCCGTTCCGTCCTGAGATTCAGGAGGAGACACGGCAAAGTCATGGATCGTCTGGTCGTTCGGCAACTCGACCAGCAGCACTTCGTGGGGCTGCGTCCCCACATTGTCCACCCTCACCATCCGAAGTCCCGCCCGAATCTCTCCTGAAAGGGCAAACACATAGTCCTTCGCCGCAATCGTCACCGCAGCCTTCGGTTCCTTCTGCGGACGCCCTGTCGACGCGGTGACCGTCAAGGCTTTGTGCATCCCTAAGATGACGTGGAACACGCCGTCTTTGTCCGGCACCAGACAGATCAACACGTATTGGCCAGGAGTGAGTTGGAT
>SWDL01000099.1 GCA_005116795.1 Nitrospira sp.
GAAGGGACATACCAGGAGAAATCCGACGAGGATGCCCCTCACTCCGTGCACAGTGACCTAATTCTCTACCGCTTGACGATCAGCGCCGAGCACGGCGCATGGTGCACGACATCTTCCGCCACGCTGCCCAGCACGAACCGCTCTTCGCCGGTGAGGCCGCGTGAGCCCATCACGACGAGATCGGCCTTGGCTTTTTCCAGATACTTTATTATCACAGGGCCAGGACGACCATCCAGCACCTCTCCGCTGACCGCTGCGCCCTGCCCCAGAAAGGATTCCCGCGTCTGTGCCACAAGCCGTTTCGTCCGCTCGGCGGCAGGCTTGGCCAGATGGGCGAGCTTCGCCAGTGGGAGCACGGTGGCGGCGAGTTCATCCAGCACCGGCGGGACCACGGACAGGACGGTCAGGTGCGCATTCTCGGGAAGGGGCCACCGTCTCAAGAAGCACACGGCGCTGTGGGCAGGCGGAGAGCCGTCGATCGCCAAGACCACCTGCGGTCTCGATGAGAGGGGCGTCTTGACCACGAACACCGACCGCGTGTTCCCGGCCAAGACCTTCCGGGCGACGCTGCCCAAGAGAAAGCCTCTGTCGTCCGTGATGCGGCGGGAGCCCAGCACAATCACATCGACGGCGCGCCGTTCGGCTTGCGCCGTAATGGCCGCGGCGGGTCGCCCGTGCATGAGCGCGGATGAGATCGTGGCTTTCGGGGCGGAGCCCGATTGGTGGAGGGCTGTCGTGACGGCGCCGGTGGCGCGTCGGAGCAGCTCACTCGCCGTTCGGTCCAGCGCGGCGCGGGCTTTCGCGACACGCGTGCGCCCGGTGGGCCCGACGGCACGCAGGCCCCGGAAGGGAGAGGTGTCCACCACATGAAGGATGATGACCTCATCCGCGTGCGGACCATAGAGTGTCCCCATCGCGTCGAGCGCGATCTGACTGGCATGGGATCCATCCACGGCACAGAGAATTCGCATGTCCCCTCCAAATATCCGTGAAGCGTATCTCGTCTGGCGATGTCGGCCGGTGTTGGTGCAAGGGCCGACACCGGCTCATACGAGGAGACGAGCAAGAGGAATGCCATGAGCTCGTAGGCTGCGACCCCGCACTGCGTCCCGCCAATGATGGCCCTAGTTGTGCCTCATCGGTCTACCGCGCAAATCCAAGGGACCGACGAGCGTCTCTCTGTGGCCTTTCACTACACGGAGGGGGCCGGCTGTAGCAGGATTCCCCGCAAGGCTGATCAACACCATGCGGCATGAAAAGCTGGGGTCAGGCTTGAGTATTGACTTGTTCATGCATGGCCTCTCTGATAAAGT
>SWDL01000146.1 GCA_005116795.1 Nitrospira sp.
AACTCCGCCGCACCAAGCCCGACGACTATGTGAATCGCGCTATGGATTCCATGGCCGTTCACGTGCGCGCCATGCTGGCTTTTCAGAAGGCGGGCGCGGTGGTCTTCGACTACGGCAACAACATTCGCACCATGGCCCATCAGCGCGGCGTCGCCGATGCCTACGCCTTTCCGGGTTTTGTGCCGGCGTACATCCGTCCGTTGTTTTGCGAAGGAAAAGGACCGTTCCGGTGGATCGCCTTGTCGGGCGATCCGGCGGATATTCGCGCGACCGACCAGGCCGCGATCGAGCTGTTCCCTGAGAACAGATCTCTCCAGCGCTGGATTCCTCTGGCCCGGGAGCGCGTGGCGTTCCAGGGACTGCCGGCCCGAATTTGTTGGCTCGGCTACGGTGAGCGGGCTGCGATGGGGCTACGAATGAATGAGATGGTGAAGAAGGGCCTGCTCAAGGCCCCGGTCGTGATCGGCCGGGACCACCTCGACGCAGGCTCGGTCGCCTCGCCCTATCGAGAGACCGAGGCCATGCGGGACGGCAGCGATGCCATCGCCGACTGGCCGATCTTGAACGCGCTGGTCAATACGGCCTCGGGCGCCAGTTGGGTCTCGTTCCATCACGGGGGCGGGGTCGGCATCGGCTACTCGCTCCACGCCGGGCAAGCGGTCGTCGCTGATGGCACGCCGGAAGGCGCCCAGCGCGTCGAACGGGTGCTGACGAATGACCCTGGGATGGGCATCCTTCGCCATGCCGATGCGGGCTATCCGGAAGCGCTCGATGCAGCCGCTCGGCAGGGTGTCCGCATTCCCATGCGAGGTCCGAGTACCGTATAATCTGCCCGCTGGAAGGGGGTCCGTGCGGTGTCCACCAAACCACGCTTCGTCATCTTTGCCCACAACGCCACCTACGACAAACTGCACCAAGTCGCGACGATCGGCCTGACCGCCGCTGCGATGGGCAAAGATGTCGTCGTCGTCCTGCTGTTCTGGACGATCAAGAAGCTCGCCTTGGGACAGGTGGACGAGGTGGATTTTCCGCCGGAGTATGCCGCCCACGCAGACGAGGTGAAGCGTTTGCTCCGCGAGAAGAAGGTGCCTCGGATTTCAGAGATGTTCTCCGAGGCCAAGCAGGTGGGGCAGTTCCGGCTCATTGCCTGCAGCGCCGGACTCGAATACATGGGTGTGGACCCCGACGCGGTGGCCAAGAACGTGGACGAGGTCATGGGCCTCCCCGCCATTCTCAACCTGGCCGCCGGCGCGGAAACGACGCTCTTCATATAGACCCGTCGCTCGTATCTCGTCGTTCGTGAAGCGGCAGAAGCAACCATCGGTCGAGACGAGCACTCCTGCGCTTCACGTTTCACGCTTCACGAGGCTGTACACATGATTCTTCTCAATCCTGGTCCCGTGAATGTCAGCGACCGCGTGCGGCAGGCGCTGTTACGGCCGGACATCTGCCACCGCGAATCCGAATGTGCCGAGCTGATTCACGGCATCCGTCAGAAACTGCTGAAGGCCTTTGTGCCGGGAGCGGAATCCGAGTACGCGGCGGTGCTCCTGACCGGGTCGGGCACGGCGGCGGTGGAGGCCGCGATGCTGTCGTCGTTACCCGCAGGCGCACGTTTGCTGGTGATCAACAACGGCGTGTATGGCGAACGGCTCTCAGCCATAGCGGGGCCGCAGCGGCTCGGCATCCCGGATCTCAAATTCGAGTGGCAGGGCCGTCCCGATCCGGAACAAGTACGTCTGGCGCTTCGCCGGCATCCAGAGGCGCTGGCCGTGGCCCTGGTGCATCACGAGACGACCACCGGGTTAGCGAACCCGGTGAAGGAACTGGCGGAGGTGATCGACGGTCAGAATCGGACCAGTCTGGTCGATTCCGTCAGTGGGCTGGCCGGCGAGCCGCTCGATATCGCCGGCTCCAAGTTGCCTGTGGTGGCCGGCACCGCGGGGAAATGCATTCAGGGATTTCCGGGCGTGTCCTTTGTGCTCATCCGGAAGGGATTCCTGGAGCGGATGCGCACGTATCCGAAACGGACCATCTATCTGCACCTGCCGCACTACTATGAGGAGCAGGAGCGGGGCAGCATTCCCTTCACCCCTGCCGTGCAACTGTATTACGCGTTTGATGAGGCGCTGAGCGAGCTGCTGGAGGAGGGCGTGGCCAACCGCATCCAGCGCTACAAGCAGGCCGCGACGCTGATCCGAAAACGGATGACCGCCCTGGGGGTCATCGCGCTGCTGCCGCCGGAACTTCAGTCGAACACGATCACGTCATACCATCTGCCGACGGGTCTGTCGTATCCGGTGCTGCACGATCGGCTCAAAGAGCGCGGCTATGTCATCTACGCGGGGCAGGGCCCCTTGGCCGAGAAGATCTTTCGCGTCGCCAACATGGGTGCGCTGACCCTGCAAGATTTCGAAGGGTTCCTGGCGGCATTTCAGGACCTCATCGAGACGGCGGCCGTTCGCGCATGAAAGCGATCATTCTGGCGGCCGGCGTGGGCAAGCGCCTGTGGCCGATCACCCAACATCGACCCAAGTGCTTGATTGAAATCGGCGGGAAAAGTCTGCTCGTCCGGCATGTGGAGATTCTGGCGTCGCTCGGCATCACGCAGGTGACGCTGGTGGTGGGCTACAAGCAGGAGATGATCCGCGCCGCCGTGGGTCAAACCTATGCTGGGGTTGATCTGCGCTATCTCGTCAATGAGCAGTACCAGCGCGGCAGCATCGGGTCCTTATGGGCGGCGCGCCACGAGCTCGACCGCGAGACCATCATCATGGACGCTGATGTGCTGTATCATCGCGAGGTGATGCGGCGGCTGGTGCAGTCGACCGCGCCGAACGTGCTGTTGATGGATGAGTCGGTGAAGCAGCAGACCGAGGAATGTATGGTCGTAGTGCGAGGCGGCCGCGTCGTCGCCCTGACCAAAACGATGCCCTCGTCCTATGACCTGGCCGGGGAGGGCGTGGGGTTTCTGAAGGTCCGCGGGGCGGACACGGGGACCTTGGTGGCCTCTCTCCAATGCTGCGTGGAGCGCGGATTGCCCGACATGGAATATGAAGATGCGCTCTTGGACTTCTTCGCTGAAGCCAAGGTCGGATTCGAGCGGATCGGCGGCTTGCCCTGGATTGAAATAGATTTCCCTGAGGATGTCGCGCGAGCGGAGCGCGACATCTTGCCGAAACTGAAATAGGGAGGAGAAGGATGTCACTGGTCAATAGTCATTATTGGTATTGGGGAATCTTCACTTGTCTTGCCCAATGACCAATGACTGATGACCCGTAACCACTGCCATGGCCGGCGCCCTCCAACAATCCGCCGAGACCAAGCTGCTCGATCAGGCCGTCCTGCTGACTACCACGGGCCTGTTCGGCGATGGACCGGGGCCGCTGGGCAAGCGGGAGATCATCCCGTTGATGAAGGTCGGCGGACTGACGATGTTTCAGCGCACGGTGCTCACGCTCCAGCGGGCCGGCATTCGGCGCCTATTGATCCTGGCAGGGGAACAGGAAGACGTGTTGCGGCGTTCGATCCGGGACGATCCGCGCGTCACCCTGTCGGTCCGATGGATGCCCGTGCGCGAATTCCCGATCACTGATCCGCACACCTGGGACATGCTCTCCGACGAGATCAAGGGGCCCTGTCTGCTCGTCGGGCCCCGCGCCATGTTTGCGCGAGACTTGGTCGAGCGTCTCCGTCAGGAGGTCGGCGCGGGGGAGACGGCCGTCTTGGTGGCAAACCGTGAGCCACGCGCCGCCCGAGGAGACCTGCGCAATCCGATGGTGGCCTGGCACGAGGGGCGCCTCACGGGTGTCGCAGAACCGGCCGAGGGACTGTCCGCCGACTCGACGGAGACGGATCCGCGCGCCGCCGACTTGCTCGTGCTGCCGGGGCCGCTGTTGGGGATGGCGGCAGCCTCGGTCCAGGGCGCCCTGCCGATTCGCCACCTGCTGGACCGGCTGGCGCCGACCGGGCGGATCAAAGTGGTGGAAGCGCAGCCTGAGACGGGCTTGTGGTATCACCCGGTGCGAGGCCATCGCGGCGCCGCTGCCGAGGCCGAGCGGACCCTCTTCCGCTCGCTCCGCGGTCAGTTCGAAGGATTCGTCGACACCTATTTCAACCGAACACTCTCCGCGATCCTCACGCGGCTGTTTCTGTCGCTGCACTGTTCGGCGAACGTCGTGACGGGCGTCTCGATCGGGGTCGGTGTGGCGGCGGCGATGGCCTTCGCGATGGGCAGCTATCAGGCCGGCCTGCTCGGGGCGATGCTCTTTCAACTGTCGGCCGTTATCGACTGCTGCGACGGAGAAGTGGCGCGGCTCACCTTCACGGAATCGAAAGGGGGAGCGCAGCTCGACCTCATCGGCGACAATGTCGTCCACATCGCCATCTTCGCCGGCATTGCCTGGGGCGTCTTCTCGCACGCGGAGGGCGCACCGTCTTGGCTCCCTTTGGCGCTGGGCGGCGCGGCGATCGGGGCCAATCTCGTGTCGTTGTGGCTGGTGACACGCGCGAAGGCCATTCGCGATCGCGGGGGCTGGCGGACACCTGAGCAAGCGGCCCGCGTGGAGTTCATCTTGCGGAACATGGCCAGCCGTGATTTCTCGGTCGCCTTGTTGGCGGCGGCGCTCATCGGGCTCCTTCCCTGGTTTCTCTGTCTCACGGCCATCGGCGCCAACCTGTTCTGGGTCATGTTGGCCTGGGTGAGCCGGACCTCCGTGCGTTCTCCCCTTGCTTAGGCTATTCCTCTTCGGCCTTGGTCTCCTCACCCTCGTCGGATTGGTGTGGCATGTTGGGCCGGGTCGGATCGTCGAGACGATCGGGACCTTGGGCCCCCTGACCCTGGCCGTCATCCTGCTCCCGTCCCTGCTCATGTATGTGCTCGAGGCCTATGGCTGGCGGGTGACGCTGATCCGGCACGCGCGCGCGGTCTCCTTTGGAAAATTGTTGGCCATCCGCACCGCCGGTGAAGTCGTCAACATGACGACCCCAACGGCCTACATGGGCGGTGAACCGCTGAAGGCCTTCCTGTTGAGCCGCTATCAGGTCCCGATGGTCGACGGGCTGGCGTCCGTGGTCATTGCCAAGACGATCATGTCGCTGGCCGAGGTGCTGTTCATCTTGCTCGGTTTGGGGCTTGGACTCTGGCTGCTGGGTGGAGCGGGATCGGCCAGCCAGACGCTGGCGGCGGCCGTGATCGGGGTCGGGCTGTTACTCTGCGGGATCCTTGCCTTCGTATTTGTGCAACGTCGCGGATTCTTCACCTGGATCCTGTCGATCCTTCGCAGGGTCGGGCTCCGCATCGGCTATCTCGAATCACGCGAAGAGAAGCTCAAA
>SWDL01000100.1 GCA_005116795.1 Nitrospira sp.
CGGTCAGCCCCCCCATCAGCACCCCGTCGAAATAGGCGTTCTTGTTGGTCACCGTGACCTGAGGCGACACCGTCGTCACGAAATCCTCTACGATGTTCTCCGGGCCGGCCACGCCGAACAGCACGTTGCTGTCATAGCGCTGTGACAGCGCGATGGACGGCGAGAACCGCGTCTGGCCGGCGGACTCGCCTCCTCCTGCGAGCATGACCGTCATCGTCACCACGGTCATCGCTCCCCAGATTCCTCCGTGACGATTAGGGCACGACAACGGTATCCCCCGATCTCAAGACGAAGTTCCCGGGTTCGCCCTTACCGGCCAAGAGATCGTCATACCGGACGGGGATGCGGTTCTCGCGTGATTCCCCGTCGGCGCCCGTGCTGTTCCGCACCACTTGCAGCTTGTTCTTCGAGGCAAAGGGCGTGAAGCCGCCGGCAATCGAAATCGCCTGCAACAGCGTCGTGTGCGATTTCAGCGGATATTTCCCCGGCTTCGTGACTTCGCCCACGACGTAGATGTTGTAGCTGTTGATTTCCTTCACGCTGACCGCGACCGTCGGGCTCTCCTTGAACTCTTTGAGCTTCACGGCGATCTTCTCCGCGAGCTGTGCCGCGGTGATTCCGTTCGCCCGAAGATCCCCGATCAGCGGAAGCGAAATCATGCCGTCGGGCCGGACGGTCACGGTTTTCGACAAGTCGGCATTCCGCCAGACGGTGATATCCAAGACGTCTTCCGGACCGATGAGAAAGTCGGGGGCCGGCTTCCGGATATCGGCCAAATTCTCGACCGGCGCCGAGGCGCACCCCAGCGCCATCCCGAACACCATGACTCCGACCCCCGCACAGACCGCGCGTATGAGAGTGATAGGATGTGTCATCATGGCACCAACACCATAGTTTCAGAGGGAACGACGATCGTATCCCCCGGTTTGAGGACCACGTTCTGTCCCGACGAATCTCTCAGAATAATGTCGTCGTAGCTGGCTTTGATCTTCACGTCCTTTTCGCTCCCGTCGCTGAAGCGGAACACCACCAGCTTGTTCCTGGCCGCCACAGGCGTAAATCCGCCCGCAATCGTAATCGCTTGCAGCAACGTGGTTTTGGTCTTCAGCGGATACTTGCCGGGCTTCGTGACTTCGCCCAGCACAAAGATCGTATAGCTGTTGACTTCCTTCACGACGATGGAGACCTGGGGGTTTTCCTTGAACTCCTTCAGACGGACGGAAATGTCCTCGGCCAACTGAGACGCCGTCCGGCCCACGGCGGTCACGTCGCCGACCAGCGGCAGGGAGATGCGCCCGTCCGGCCGCACCGCCACGAGCTTCGAGAGATCGACGTTCCGCCAGACCGTGATCTCGAGCACGTCCTCCGGCCCGATGATGTAATCGGTCGTGACGATGAGGGATGACTTCTCCCCGGATTGTGCGCCGCCGGCGGGAGCCGCCGGCGCCGCACCACGATCCTGGCTGCCCGCCACCACGCCTGTTTCCGCATACGAGGCCGTCGCGCTAGAGACAGCCAGCGCGCCTCCCACCACTACCGACAATACCGACCGTAATAGGTTCATACATTCTCCTTCCGAAATGGTTGTCGCCCACGCCCATCCGATCGCCGTTGTCTCTATCGGTTAGCACCGCTCAGAACTTAAAGCCGTCAAACCGCTTAGCGACCTCCTGCATTCACCCCCAAGCAGGAGCTTCAGGGCAGGACAACCACACAGGTCCCCTATCGGAACGCTTCGGTCTCGGCTTAAATTCCACCTGCCGCCATGAGAAGCACTCAAAGATAGCAGCCGAGCGGGAACCACGCGGGGAAGGCCGCAGGCCCAGGTCAAGATGAGATCTGCTCCTGCCGATAGTCTTCATGAACCTGACGGACCATGCCTTGCGGTCGCTGTCCGCAAGGATGTCGAACAAGGCGGTTCGCCTCAGATGCCCCACACCGATAATTATTGAGAGGAATCCAGATGAAAGACGCCGATGTGCTCGACAGCGCCGCCGAGCTCCCCGTCCACATGGAGAACATTGCCGAGCAACGATCCGGCCCCGGCGTCATCCTCCTCACGGCGGCCCTGTCCCTCGTGCACATGAACGGCCAGGCCACCGACCTCTGCAAAGAAATCGGGCAGAGCCATTCGAGCGAACCGGGCGACGGCGGGCTGCCGGCGCCTGTTCATGAACTGGGCAACGAGATCCGTGCCATGCTGCAAGTCAGGACCGAAGCGAAAGACTGGGAACAGTTCCAGATCAGGCGGCTCATCGGCGACATGCGGCGCGCCGTTCTGCTGCGAGGCTTTGGCTTGCCTGCTCACGGAGGGCTGGAGCACGCCCGGATTATTATCATCATGGAAGAGGTCGGACGCCGGCAGGCATCCTCGACGGAAGAAGCCAAAGCCCGGTTCAATCTGACGGACCGAGAAGAGTCCGTCGTGCGTCAACTGTCCAAGGGGTGGACCAACAAGGAAATCGCACTCTCGCTGGGCATCACCGAGCAGACGGTCAAAGAGCACATCAAGCACATCATGCAGAAGACCAAGACCACCACCCGCACCGGCATCCTTGTCCAAATCCTGCGCACCTAGCCCGCGGGGTGCAGCGTCCCTTCCGCCTTCGCCAGCAGATCTTCGATCTGAACCCCTTCCCGCTCGGCGTCCAACAGCCGGGTGATCTTGCGTACCGGCTCGCCGCCCTCATGCACCGCGAGGTCCAACAGGCGGGGCTCCGCAAGGGGCATCCGATCGCTCGCCGTGACCACCAGTAGGACCGGCTCCAGGAGCCGGCCGGGAGTCACACGCACGACGATGGCCCGCTCGCCGGAATCCAATTCCACCAGACCGAACAGCGGATAGACGCCGATCTGACTGATCAGCAGGGACACGAGTTCCTGTTCATAGCGATGCCGTTGCGCGTCCCGGTACAGCCGCGCGAGAGCGTCGGGCGGGGCCAGTGGGACGCCCGACGCCTGTCCGCTGAGCAGTTCATCGTAGGTATCCGCCACCATGACGATCCGACTGGTCCGGCTGCCGGCGTGAGGCGACACCTCCGCCGGATAGCCGCTTCCATCCAACGTCGCATGGTGTTCCTGAACCGCGGCCAGCACGTCATCATCGAAGCCGCCGGTCTTGTCCAGAATCGCCGTCCCGAGCGAGGGATGACGCTCATACAACGTGGTCTCGGTCGCCGTCAATTCTCCCCGCTTCTTCAACACATTCGCCGGGACGCGGAGGAGTCCGATATCGTGTAAGAGGGCGCCCATGGCCAGCCGCTGCAGTTGCGCGGGGCTGAGTTCGAGCGCCTGACCGAGAATCACGGCCAGGGTCGAGACATTGAGCGCATGCTCGAGCAACTCGGGGTGAAACTCACGCGTGCGGATCAAGGCAAGGAAGGCATCGTGGTGTTTGAGAACATTCCCAATCAGCTTCTCCGTGGTTTCCAGCACCTGCCCCCGATCGATCCGTTCTTCGGTACGGACCCACGCAAAGACAGCCCGCACCGCATTCAGCATATCCTGCCGTGCCTGCCGAGCCTCCACGAACTCGTTCGCCAGAGAACAGCCGCCGCTGGTCCCCGCTTCGTCTCCCGCGGAGGACGCCGTCCCCGACTCGACGACGGCGGACGGCTCGTCGGTCTCGTGCTGGTCCGACGCGACCGCCCCCCCGACGTCCGAATCCACGTCGATCCCTTTGCTCGTATCGATCGTGATCTCGCAGGCGCCCGACTGCCTGATCCGCAGGACCTGGGACTCCGTCTTGATCAAGAAACGGTGCCGGAAGAAGGGCGTGCTCACCCAGGACCGGTCCAGCCCCGCGACATACATCCCGACGGTGAGCGCGCCGATGGGAATCCGCTTGAGCGCCATTACGACCGCCCTGCTGCCGGAAGCCCGGCTTTCCCCGGGATGGACAGTTCAGCGGGAAGGG
>SWDL01000101.1 GCA_005116795.1 Nitrospira sp.
TGCTCTTCCGATCTTAAGAATCGGACGAGAGTGATCACTGGGGCAACGACGGCAATAGTCGGGATGGCGTTGATCGGCCTTTTTAAGCGGGCCGACGTGGCGTTCCTGGCCCCACCTCGTCATTCCTCCTGGTCTCGCCGGTCAGATTTCTAGGGCGCAGGCTTCTTGGGCGTAGCGGGCCGTTTCCGCGCGGCTTTGAGTTGCGTGATCTCGGCATCCCTGGCCGCCAACGCTTCCTTGGCGGCGCCCAGTTGCGTCGTGAGATCCTTGATCTCTTGGGCTTGCTGTTCCAGAAGCTGTTGGAGCAACGCGAGCTGCTTGCTCAAGACCTGTGTCTGATCGATCGGTTCTGAGACCGGTGGAGCGGCAGGCTTGGCGCCGCTTCCCTTGGGAACGGTCGCCGCCGGCGCCGGTGCTTGCACCGGCACTGCTGCTGCTGCTGATAAGGTGGTTCCAGCCGGCGATTGGTTCCCGGACGGGCCCGATGTCGCCGAAGGTGTCTGCTCGGCGGCCATCAAAAACCTTCCATAGTCGATCACGAGTTCCTGTCGTTCGGCGCGGAACCATCGTGCCCAGGTACTGACCGCCGACTTGGTCGCGAGGTCTTCGCGTGCGAAAAACAGATCGTACTCCTGCTGCGCGATGGGAAGTTCCGGCCAATTGGGACCATAGCCTGGGCCTCCCTGGCTGAGGTCTACGGGATAGCGGTGGTTGGCCAGGATGACATGGAGACGGTCTCCATGGACGAACATGGCTCCGGACGTCACTTCCTCATACTGCCCTTCAGTGGTCTGACTCAGATAGAACACCACCTTCTCGAAGGGCGAGGCTCTCGACAAATGTTCCTGAACCAAGGGGGTCAGTTTCAAGATTTCCGATTCTCGAAATGCCTTATCGCGTTTGGACGTTCCCTTGGCGGCGGATTGAAGGAGTCCGCGATGCTCCTGCACTTCGACGCCTCTGAGAATGGCGGCGGTCGCTTCGAGCGAGAGGCGGAGCGGGTGCATGTGGTGGGTCGACGGGTCGGATCGGTTCACGGTCGGATCCGTCACCAGGCGGACGACCTGCTGGTGGTCGGTCACGACTCCGGCGCCGGTCCGTTCACCGACACATCCGCTCGCCGCCATGGCAACGGCGAGCCAGAGGATCAGTCGTTTTTCCACGGTCATGTTCAGGCCCGGCATGGCGCGCCCCTCTCTCCCAATGGATGGCCGCCGATCAACGCCCGGCAGACGGACCCGGCGGTGTCGCCGGCTGGTCGAGCACCGGACTGATCAGGACCTCTCCTTTGGTCCCGTCGCGAGTTCGGTCGTAGATCCTGGCGCGGATGGCGCCCTCATCCTGACTGCCCCACCAATTGTGGGCCGCTTCGATCGCCCTCGCAGTGTGATTGGCCAGATCGTACCCGGTGTTGTCGGCGATGTTGTTGTGACTGAACGGTGGAAATCGGCCCGATTGCAAGGAAATGACGCCGGAAGCGCCCAATGGTTGCGAGCGGTTGCGGGCGATCGTGTTCAACGTGACGGAGGACCCGTCGACCATCCCGTCCAGGCAGAGCGCGGCGCCGTCGCCGGTCGCCCCATTCTCGACAAAGATGTTGCCGGTCAAGATGAGCGTGGAGTCCGCGGCCGCCAGGGCTCCGCAATCGACGTGTGACAGGTTGTTCGTGAAGGTCGTATGGGTGACGGTGAGGCGAGACGCCGTGACGTAAATGCCCGCGCCCCTCGTCAAGTGCCTCAGCTCCTCGGTCGACGCGCCTCTCAAGGCGTTTTCCATCGTCAGGTTGCCCTCGAAGGCCGAGTTCCGGATCACCACGTTCGAGCGGGCCGCGTAGAGCGCTCCGCCGCGGACCGGGCTTCGGTTCGCGGAGAAGACGCTTTGCTCGATGGTCACGGTCGAATCGGTCGCGAAGAGCCCGCCTCCGTTGCCGGAGGTCTCATTCTGATCGAGGGCGCTGTTTCGTATCGTGAGGACGGAGTCGGAGGCTTGAATGCCCCCGCCGTTCCCCGCGGTCGGACTCTTGCTGATCACGCTGTCTTCGATCGTGACGTCGGACGAGAAGGAAAGGACGCCGCTTCCGAAGGCTTGAGAGTTCGAATTTTCCACGAGCGAGCTGTGGGTGATCCGCACCCGGCCGTTTTCGATCTTGACCGCGCTGGCCGCATTCTTCTGGATGACCACGTGGTCCAAAGAGGGTCCCGCGCCGAGAATCTCCACCGCTCCGAGTCTCCCACTGCTGCCTCCGAACTGAACGACGGCAAAGCGCAGCGCCGAACCGTCTCGATACCGGCCTTGATCGTCATAGCGGGCGGGACTGCTCCCTTGCGCAAAGCTGATCCCGCCCCAGTCGCCGGGGTAGGGTGGGTCGGCCTTCGAGGTGAAGATGATGGGCTCCGTTTCCGTGCCCTGCCCCATGAGGGTCCCCTCGACGATCACGCTCTGCCTTCGCCTGACCCGCACTTCGACGCCGGGTTCGATCGTGAGGGTGACATGCTTGGGCACGATGATCGAGCAGGTCACGAGGTAGGGATGTGAGGCCACGGTCCATGTGGCGTTCCCTTCGATGGGACCGCAGACGGTCGTCTCCCCGGCGGCCTCCGTGCTCTCTAGAGCCAGTACCAGTCCGGCCGCCGCGAGGAACGACCGGCTGGCCGGCCGGTTCTTGCGAGCGTCACCGAGGCTGTGCTCTCTTCGCATCATGGTTCGGCGACCGCCTGGTTCAGGTCCACTCCCTGTCTGTCGATCTCCCCGCTCCTACCCTGCTGACTTAACAAGATCGCATGTCCCAGTCAACAGAAGATTATTTCAGGCTGCGTCACTACTCAGGTGTTCAGGCGGAAGGCTATACATTATCCCGCCGGACACGAACCTGTCTGCAGACAGTCAGGTCACGCCATTCAAAACCTTCAGCCCGAGTCGTGACCAAATTTGTAATCAGGATTACAGACGAATAGCCCTGGCTCTTGATACACCGGCACGTTTTTCTTGCTGATACTCTATGAGAACTTATGATACATACTCTCCGATGACAATGACTATGGCGTCTCAATGACCATCGGTCTATGGCAATGAACAGGATGGCGATCGAAGTACATGACTTGAGGAGGAGGTTCTGATGATCCGGTATAGCAACGCGTCGGCGCCATGCTCCATCTTTCTGGTCCTCTTTCTGATTCTGGGGGGGATCATGGCCCTTTCTCCGATCGAATCATGGGCTCAGTTCAGCCAGCCCGGGCCGGCGCCGGCGACACAGACAGAGGTGCAAGATCTGAAGAAAGAGGTCCAGGAACTCAAGGAGCGAATCGGAAAGTTGAAACCGGGTTCGGAGGCGAAGGCGGCCGAGCCCAGAGCCTTTGAACAACCGGTCGGGCCCATCGGGATCTCACCGGCCTCCTCTGATTGGCTTCAAAAAGTGAGAATCTACGGAGATATGGGTGTCCGGGCGGAGATCATGCACAACGTGGCGCATTTGACGGGCGAGGATATGTATCGGACTCGCTATCGTCTGCGTATTTTCGGCTATGTCCAACCGAATCCTTACTGGGAGGCCGGCTTCCGCATCGCGAATGGAGATCCACGTTACCCGAGCACGGGATGGGAGAGCTTCGGTCAGGGTCAGAGCCCGGGGGAGGTCAGCGGTCCCGAAGCCGGGAGCGGCCGTTCCGGGTTCGTCACCTTCGACCGGATGTTCATCAACTGGACGCCGAATCGCTATGTGAAAATTCAAACCGGCAAGCAGGAACTGCCGTTCTGGAAGCCCTGGATGGTCTGGGGCTCCTCGGTCTGGCACGACGACGACGTGCAGCCGGCCGGGTTTGCTGAAAAATTCAACCTGCCGAGTTTCGGACCCTTTAAAAACATGCGACTCACATTGGGGCAGTTTTCTCTCGGCCAGGCGCAATCCTCACGGACAGGTTTCTCTGGATTCCAAGTGAATGGTCTCGGCTCCAGCTTGTGGGGTCAGCAGATCAGCGGGATGGTCTCCCCCCGGCAGGATTTGGACGTGGCCTTTGGGGTCGGCTTTTTTGTCTTCGATAATCTCCACGGCTTTGCCAAGGGAATCCCTGCCGCGATGACGGCGGGCGTCTACCGAAATCGGAATACGAACCAGATGGTGTCGAGCGTTCCAACAAGTCCCGGCGGGACATTTGGATGTACCCCATTCGCCTCAGCTGTCAACAGTACTGCCGCTGCCCCCGCCACTGGGAACCGTCCGCTCTGTGATAGCTTCCTCTCTGACTACCGGATCTTGAACACGGGGATTGAGTTTAATTTCAAGACCAAGATCCCGGTTCGATTTGCCATCGACACGGCCTACAACTTCGGGGCGGCCAGGCGGAGGCCGGACGCGGATAAGCTGGCCTTCGCCGGCTTGACGCATGTGTCCGTGGGCTCGTTCCGGGAGCCGGGGGAGATGCAGTTCGGGGCCGGCTACTATTGGGGGCAGGCCGATGCGACCTGGGGCGTCTATGCGGACGACGACTATCTGAACACGAACGTGAACACCATCATGTTCAACTGGAAGTGGAAGATGTTCAGGGAGGTGACCCTGGTGTGGGACAATTATATCCGCCGCTGGAACGATTCCCAGCTTGCGGTTGAACAAGGCATCGTCCCCGGAGACGGATCGGGGAACGCGACCTTTACCAGCAGCCGCTTGACCTGGGTGGTGACCTTCTGATTCGGCTCCCCGGCGGGGGAGGCAATGAAGGCCCTCGGTCTGTTACAATAAGGCGCGAATTCAGAGGGACATTGAGAGGAGAACGGCATCCACAGAGGAGTGACAGCATGGGCAAGAAGACATTCGTGACGGGTATGGGTTTGGTTTTGGTTTTTGCCGTGACGGTCGGCTGTGAATCTCTCGGCAATCCGTCGTTTAGCAAAATGTTCGGGCCGGTCTATTACATGGACTCATGGGTCGGGAAGCATCGCGATGAGTTGGTGAGCAGCAAGGACTGGGGCGCTCCGTCGGAAGAAAAACCATCAGCAAACGGCGTGCAGGGTGGGCGCACGCTGGTCTACAACCGTGGGTATCGGATGCCGGGCCAGCATTTCAAGTATGACCAGGAGTGTTCGATGATGTTTCACGCGGATGCGCAAGGAGTCATCAGGGCCTGGTCGTACCAAGGCTGCTGAGACAAGCCTTGTGTGATGTTGAGAAGGGGGTCGGCTGCTCAGCCGGTTCATCGTTTCCTCGGAAAGGAGGGAGTTATGTGTATGAAATGGACACAGGTCGGCATGGCAGTGGGACTCGCCCTGATGCTCGGCGCCTGCGTCTCCCCTCCGCAGTACCCGGAAACTCCGGGATCGGACGTGGACCCCAATTTCGACTTCAAGAACTTGAGGGACTCTCTGGATCAGTACAAGGGGAGCGTTTTTCAAGTGGCCGGTGAAATGGTTCGGGTGGAGTCCGGAAGCGAAGGCGTCCGCGTCATGGCGAACCGAAGGTGGATTCAGCACCAACAGAGTTATCCGTACAATATTCCGGTGGAGTCGGGTGAGCCGCCGCAGGATCGCTTTCTGGTCTCTTATCCGGGGAAACTTGACGCTCAGGGGCTGAAGCTGGGGAACAAGTTCGTCGCGGTGGTGGAGCTGGCGGGCGCCTCGGGAGACCTCTTGTCGTTTCGCGTCCGCTGCATGCACGTGTGGAAGACCGGTCAGAGCAGGATCTCGGAGTTGCCGGACCGGTTCGTGCAACTGTATCAGGCCTTGGAAGAAGACACCTATTGCGCAACTGGGGCTCAGGCTGCCGCACGGTAAGGTCTTGACAAGGGATGTCGGGCTCGACCGGAGGACTGCGGTGTCGATGTCTCAGGAGCGAATGATCAGTATCCGCCTGAAGGGCAGTGTGACGGTCGGCTTGGTCGGGATGGCGTTCGCTCTCGGCGCCTGTGTGGCCGCTCAGGAATACCCGATTGCAACCGCGAAGGCGATCGAGCAGTATGTCGACTTTCGCGCGTTGAGTTCGTCCCCCCAGGCCTTTCGAGGGCGGATGGTCCACCTGGCCGGTGAAATTCTGCGTGTCGAGCCGGGGGGCGGGGCCATCATCAATATTTATGCGCAACGGAAGCGACTCCTCGTTCATCCGGAATACCCTGGATACAGGCCGGATGAAACGGTCCAAGACCCGCCGGACCCATTCTTGCTTGTATTTCATGGAAACATTGATCCTGACGGAAGCAGGGTTGGGAACAAATTCGTCGCCGTCGCCGAGTATCTTCCGCCTTCGGATGAAGGGGGAGAGGGATCCAATGGAAAGACGCAGGCGGACCGGGTGAACTTTGTCGGGCATTGTCTGCATGTCTGGAAGACCGGGGCGAGGAAAATTTCCTTTTTCGTCGACCGGTATACTCAGGTGCATCAACCCCTGGAAGATGAGAGTTACTGTGATCGTGAACGGCTCGCCGCGAGCCGGTGACCTTCGTTCACGTCATCCCTCCTGTCTCGTTCCGTCGAAGTGCTGTCGTCTGGTCCGTGGCCGGGGCTTGACCATGTCTTGTGGTACACTGATCGACAGCGGGTGGAACGAGACCGTCGGTCATGTGTACCGTCTTGATCTTGCGGTCTTCGATCCCGTGAATCTATATCAGAGGGTCTCGTCATCAAAAGGAGGATGCTCATGTCTCGTGTATGGCTCATTGTGGTGACTGCCATGGGGCTGCTCATAGGTGGTGCGTGGTTGAATCCGCAAGTCGACGGAGCGGACCTGAATCCGCCGTCGGCGGAGGCGCTCAAGACCGTCGGCCCGACGCTCGGCAAGGCCTTTACCTTTGAGCCCTTTCAGCCGCCCATGCTCGACCATCTCTGGATGGACGTGGGCAATGGGCGCGCCATTTTCATGCATTTC
>SWDL01000102.1 GCA_005116795.1 Nitrospira sp.
GTTCTTCGGGTTTGACAGTTGGGAGATCCCAGATGGCGGAAAGCAATCGCTGGCGCTGAATGCAGACTGGCTGAAAACGAATCCCGACAAGCGTCTTCGCATCGAAGGGCATTGCGACGAGCGGGGGACGGGCGCGTACAATTTCGAGTTGGGCCGCAAGCGGGCCAATGCCGTCCTGAACTACATGGTGGAACTCGGGGTCAAGGGCCAGCAGTTGAAGATCACCTCCTATGGCAAGACGCGGCCGTTCTGCAAGGACCATGACGAGTCCTGCTATCAACAAAATCGGCGCGGCCACGTGGTGGTCAGCGTCAAGTAAGAAGGATGAGGATGATGGTGCATAGAGACAGGCCTCTCTGGATGACGGTCGGGGCGAGGCTGCCGTCCAGATTCAGCGTGGCGTCGGCGCCTCTGGTGTTCGGGCTGCTGCTCACCGGATGTCTGGCGCAGCAGGCCGATCTCCGAGAGGTGGAGCATGGGTTGAGCGGCAAGCTGGCGACGCTGGACAAGCAGGAGAAGGAACTCCTGAAGGAACAGAAGGAGCTCCAGGGTTCCCTCAAACAGGCGCGTGGGGACCTGGATAAACTGATTGCCGAGACCCGCGCCCGGTTGCGGGAAGAGATCACCACTATCCGCGAGCAAGAGCTGCCTCGACTGCAGGGGAAGCAGGAGGAATTCGATCATCGGGCGGTAGGGCTCAAGTCGGAGATGGATGATGTCAAAGCCGGTATGGGCCGGATCCACAAGGGCCTGGAGGTGATCGATCGGATTCAGCGCGATCAGGCGGAACTCATCAAGACCGACCGCGATCGGGGCCAGGCCGATCGCGAACAGGCCCGGGCCGAGTCGGGCAACCTCTCTGAGGCGTTGAAGAAGCTCGGTCAGGCGGTCGACGACCGCCTCGGGGCGCAAGAGAAGGCCCTTGCGCTCGTTCAGGCCAAGGCGGCTGAGGGAATAGCTCAACGGATTGAGGCCCAGAACAAGGAGTTTGCGGCGAATCTCGGTGAATTTCGCGGGGCGCTGGAGAAATTCAAGACTGCGATGGTCGACCTTGAGGGCCGCGTCAATAAGTCGGATGAACGCGTCCAACTCGCGGATCAGCGGACGAAGGATTTCTCCGTCGCCGTTGACCGGGACGACAAGGCCACCACCAAGCACCTTGCCGATGTGAACAAGAGCATCGGGTCGATCACGAAAACCGTGGAGACGCTGGGAGAGCGGCTGTCGGCTCGAGACCAGGAGCAGGATCGGCGCCTGG
>SWDL01000103.1 GCA_005116795.1 Nitrospira sp.
CGCCTCTCGACCGAAGAAGTGCGCTTGACCGTCGTGCACGGTGCCGTCGGCGGGATCACCGAATCCGACGTGCTGCTGGCGTCGGCTTCGCGCGCGATCATCATCGGATTCAATATCCGCCCGGAGTCCAAGGCGACGGCGCTGGCCGAGCGGGAGGGCGTCGACATCCGGCTCTACACGATCATCTATGATGCCCTGGCCGACATCAAGGCGGCGATGGAGGGCATGCTCGAGCCGACGCTCAAGGAGCGGGTGCTGGGCCGTGTCGAGGTGCGGCAGGTCTTCACGGTCTCAAAAGTGGGGACCATTGCCGGATGTTATGTGACCGAGGGCACGATCAGCAGGCAGAATGCGGGCGTCCGTGTCATTCGAGATCATGTCATGGTCTATCAGGGCAAGATGTCGTCGCTCCGCCGATTCAAGGACGATGTGCGTGAAGTGCAGCAGGGCTACGAGTGCGGCATCGGCGTGGAGAATTTCAAGGATATGAAAGACGGCGATATTCTTGAAGTGTTCACCGTCGACAAGATCGCCGGCAAGCTGTGACCTGCCGCGAGTCTCTCGGCGCCGGGTCCCGACGCTCCAAGCAGGCGAGGCGTTTGTGGCACGCCGATGACGAGCGCCGACGAGAACGATGAAGGCCTCGTGAGTCGTGGGACGACAGAGCCCTCGGGCTCGATGGCGGTCGGGGTCTGCACGATCGAGCTTTATCTGCCCGACGGGTATTCGTTGAAGTCCAAGCGGCAGGTGCTGCTCAGTCTCAAAGATAGGCTGCGTGATCGATTCAACGTCTCCGTGGCCGAAGTCGGAGATCAGGAATTGTGGCAGAAGACGGTCCTGGGCATCGCCTGCGTCGCCAATGAGCGGGGGTTCGTCAACCAGGTCCTGGATCAAGCCGTCAACCTGATTCGCTCGGTGCCGACCATTGAGATCGTGCGAACGCAAATCGAACTCTTGTAACCGTTTCCCATGTCGAAGCCGGCGAGCAGACGAGCCACGCGAGTGGCGGACCAAATTCGAATGGAAGTGGCCGACATCATCATGCGGAAGACCCACGATCCACGCGTGGCGTCCGTCACCGTGACGGATGTCCGAGTCACCAACGACCTTCAGCTCGCCCGCGTGTACATCACGACGAGACAAGAGACCGCCAGCGTGCGCGACGCCTTGGCCGGCCTCGCGCAGGCCGGTGGGTTTATACGTTCCGAATTGGGGGGGCGCCTCAACTTGCGCTATACCCCTGAATTGGTGTTCTTTCACGATGAGGCAGGCGCGCGCGGCGATCGCGTGTTGCATCTCCTCGATGATTTGAATCGGGCCGCCCCGGAAGAGGCGCGGTCCATGGAGGCCCAGTAGGACATCGTGGTGGGGGCTGTGGCGGTCACAGCGAGACGTCCGGCGGCCGAGCGGGTGCCCGGGTTGCTTCCGACCTCCGATGGCGTCCTCAATGTCAGGAAAGAACGGGGCTGGACTTCCCACGATGTGGTCGCCAAGCTCCGGGGTCTGCTACGGCAGCCGAAGGTCGGCCATGCCGGGACCTTGGATCCTGAGGCGACCGGCGTCCTCCCGATTTTGGTCGGTAAGGCGACGAGGATCGCCGAATATCTCTTGTCATGGGACAAGGAATATCAGGCCGTGCTCCGGTTGGGTGAAACGACCGACACACAGGACGCCGCCGGGACGCGGCTTCAGACTCGCCCGGTCGACGGAGTGACGGAGCAAGGTATTCGCGAGATCCTCCCCAGATTTCAAGGGAGCCTCCGCCAAACGCCGCCGATGTATTCGGCCGTGAAGGTCGGCGGGATGCCGCTCTACAAGGCGGCCCGTGCCGGACGGACGGTCGAACGCCGGGCGCGAGAGGTGATGATCCATCAGCTCGACTGCCGGCAGGTTGCGGGCCCCGACGTGTGGCTGCGCATCGTCTGTTCAAAGGGAACCTATGTGCGCACCCTCTGTGCCGACATCGGGGAGGCGCTGGGCGTGGGGGGGCATCTGCTGACGCTTGAGCGGACGCGGGTGGGGCCCCTGTCCGTCGAACGGGCCTCGACGGTGGAGGAGATCGCTCGCCGGGTCTCGGCGGGCGAGCCGATCGGCCAACGACTGTCTCTCGATGAGGCCTTGACCCATCTGCCGGCCGTCATCGCCGGTCGGGTAGGTCGTGAGAAGGTGGCGCATGGGATGCCGCTCCTGCCGGCCGATCTGCTGGGCGACGCAGAGGCTGTCCTGCAGCATCAATCGCCGGGGTCGCCGGTTCGCGTCAAGGATGATGCGGGGCATCTGCTGGCGATCGGTCGAGTGCCCGATCACCGGGCAGGAGCGCTCGCGCTGGCCAAAGTCTTGGTGGACACCTCCGGCGCCGGGTCGGCGCCGGAGGACGAATCGTAACAAGAAGGAGCGAGGAGGACCGTATGGCATTGACGAAGGAAGTGAAGACGGATGTGGTCACGCAGCACCGGCGTCACGACTCGGACACGGGGTCGCCGGAGGTGCAGATCGCGATTCTGACGAATCGGATCGGATACCTCACCGAGCATTTCAAGCTCCACCAGAAGGACCACCATTCTCGGCGGGGACTGCTGACCATGGTCGGCCGCCGTCGCCGGCTGTTGGATTATCTGAATCGGATCGATGGAGCGCGGTACCGGGCGGTGATCGATCGCCTCGGGATCCGTAAATAAGAACTTCCCACGATGGCGCCTTCGAACCGCGGAGGCGCCCGACACGGGGCTGCCTGTGCAGGTGAACACGGACATGGGCTTATTGGGAAAGTATGAACGCTCACACGGCACACTTTCTATCGAGTCCATCTCTGTGTGCATCTGGCAGGCAGAACGAAGAGGAGCACAAGACCTATGGCACATGTTGTTGAAATCGAACTCGCCGGACGCACCCTGAAACTGGAAACCGGACGCTGGGCGAAACAAGCGGACGGCTCGGTGGTGGCCACCTATGGCGACACCGTCGTGCTGGCGACCGCGGTGGCGTCACGAACGGCGAAAGCGGGGATAGATTTCCTGCCCCTGACCGTGGATTACCAGGAGAAGGCCTATGCCGCCGGAAAGATCCCTGGCGGCTACTTCAAGCGGGAAGGTCGGCCCTCAGAAAAGGAAGTGCTGACCAGCCGCTTGATCGACCGGCCCCTCCGTCCCCTGTTCCCTGAGGGCTATTACTTCGAAACACAGGTGATCGCCGCCGTCTTGTCCGCGGACCAAAGCGGGACCTCGGACGTTGTGGGGATCACGGCCGCATCCGCCGCCTTGTCCGTCTCGGACATTCCTTTCCACGATCCGGTGGCAGGCGTGAAAGTGGCGCGGATCAACGGCGAGTTCGTCATCAATCCTGAGATGGCGCTGATCAAGGACAGTGACCTGCATCTCGTGGTGGCGGGGACAGCCGACGCCGTCATGATGGTCGAAGGCGGGGCGAACGGGTTGCCGGAGTCGGTCATGATCGAGGCGATCGAGGCCGCCCATGCGGCGATCAAGACCGTCGTGGCCAAGATCCTGGAACTGCAGAAGCTCGTGGGGCGGACGAAGCGGACGGTGAAAACGGAAGAGATCGATCCGGCCCTATCGGCGCAAGTCCGCCAGATGGTGAGCGGACCGATTCGCGAGGCGATTTTCATCCCGAACAAGACCGCCCGGCAGGAGCGACTCGATCAGATCCGCAGCGAAGCCGTGGCGAAGCTCAAGGGTGAGGATCCGAATCGCGAGCGGCACGTCAAGCTGGTGTTCCATGCCTTGGAATACACCGAAGTCCGGAACATGATCCTGGAGCGGAAGGTCCGCGCCGACGGGCGAGGACCCGCGGTCACGCGCGGCGAGACGCAGAGCCTCGCGGTCGTGACCCTCGGGACCACCGACGATGAGCAGCGGATCGATGCGTTGGAGGGCGAATACTACCGGACCTTCATGCTCCACTACAATTTTCCGCCTTTCAGCGTCGGCGAGGCCAGGCCGCTCCGGACTCCGGGCCGGCGCGAGGTGGGCCACAGCGCCTTGGCGGAGCGTGCGCTGCGGTCCGTCATTCCGGGGAAGGACAAGTTCCCCTACACGCTACGGATCGTGTCGGATATCTTGGAGTCGAACGGCTCCTCTTCGATGGCCACCGTCTGTGGCGGCAGCCTGGCCATGATGGACGCCGGCGTGCCGATTTCAGAGCCGGTCGCGGGCATCGCGATGGGATTAATCAAGGAAGGGGATCGCGTCCTGGTGCTGTCCGATATCCTGGGATTGGAGGATCACCTCGGTGACATGGATTTCAAAGTGACCGGCACCCGGACGGGGGTAACGGCCCTCCAGATGGACATCAAGATCGCGGGCATTACGCCGGCCCTGATGCGCCAGGCGCTGGATCAGGCCCGGCAGGGGCGCATCCACATTCTCGACCAGATGCACGCGGCCTTGCCCGCGCCTCGGGCGAACATGTCGGCCTACGCGCCGCGCATCTTCGTGCTGAAGGTGAAACAGGATAAGATTCGTGAGGTGATCGGCCCGGGCGGCACGACCATCCGCGGGATCATCGCGGAGACGGGCGTCAAGATCAACGTCGAGGATTCGGGCGACATCACGATCGCCTCGGCCGACGCAGCCTCGGCTCAGAAAGCGATCGACGCCATCAACCGGATCACCGAGGAAGTGGAAGTCGGAAAGATCTACCTCGGCACGGTTCGGAAGATCATGGATTTCGGGGCCTTCGTCGAAGTGCTGCCCGGCACGGACGGCTTGGTCCATATCTCTCAGTTGGCTCATCACCGCGTCAAGGCCGTGTCCGACGAGGTAAAAGAAGGCGATCAGGTGATGGTGAAGGTGATGGAAGTCGACAAGCAGGGCAAAATCAGGCTGAGCCGAAAAGAGGCTATGGCCCCGCCCGCCGGCGCAACGAGCGAAAGCGCGGGCGCCTAGCTTCGTGTACCGCCAGGAGGTGCTCGACAACGGAGTCCGGGTCGTCCTAGAACCCATGACAGCCGTGAAATCGGTGGCCATCGGCATCTGGGTGAACGTGGGCTCCCGGGACGAGCGAGAAGGAGAGGAGGGCTACTCCCACTTCCTGGAGCACATGCTCTTCAAAGGCACCCGCCGGCGTTCAGCCGCCCAGATCTCCCGCGAGATCGACGCGCTGGGCGGCGAGCTGAACGCCTTCACCACCCGCGAAACCACGACCTTCTACGCCAAAGTCCTCGGCCAGCACCTCGATCCCGCGATCGACCTGCTGGCCGATCTCTATCACCACTCCCGTCTGGACCCCAAGGAAATCGAGAAAGAAAAGCAGGTCATCCTTGAAGAGATCCGCATGGTCCGCGACGATCCCGAGGATTTCGTCCAGGAGTGGCACACCGAGCAGATGCTGGGGCGACACCCTTTGGGCCGACCGATCTTGGGCAAGCCCGACATCATTCAGTTGCTGACCCGAAGCCGTCTCCAGACGTATCGTCAGGCCTATTATCAGCCCGGGGAGACGGTCATCGCCGTGGCGGGCCGAATGGTCCAGAAAAATGTGCTTCGGTCGCTCGGGCGGGCCTTCGGACGATTTACCGCCACCGGCCCGGCCACGCCGCGCCATCGCGCGCCGGCTCGTGTCCATGGTGGCCTGCAGGTGTCCCGAAAGCGGCTCGAGCAGGCGCATCTGTCGATCGGGTTTCAGGGGCTGCCCGTGGGACACAAGGACCGCTACGCCGCGCACACGCTCAACAGCATCTTGGGCGGCAGCGTGAGTTCCCGGTTGTTTCTGGAGATTCGGGAAAAGCGGGCTTTGGCCTATTCCATCTATTCCTACCTCGCGCCCTTTTCAGATTCGGGCACCTGGACGGTCTATGCCGCCACGCGGCCTGCGGAAGCCGCGCGAGTCGTCGAATTGGTGCGACGAGAATTGGGGCGACTCCGCAAACATGTGCCGAAGCAGGATGTCATGAACGCCAAGAACCAGATGAAGGGCAGTCTCATGCTGTCGCTGGAGAGCACCACAAGCCGCATGTGCAAGCTGGCGAGGGACGTTCTGTTTGAGGGACGCCAGACTTCCTTGAACGAGATTCTGGCCGGCATCGATCGGGTCACGGCTGAACACGTCCATCGTGTCGCCGGTGAATGTCTCGCCCAAGACTGTGTCTCTCTCTCGGCGCTCGGACCTGTCACCAGAGCCTCCGTCGAACCCGCCTTCGCCGGCTGACCAACTCTCTCGCGCACTCGGTAATAAAAAGCGTTCTCTTGGGCGAGTTCTGCAAGTAGATGGGAAGCGCCTTTCTCGCGTTCGGTGTTCCGGCCCGGCTAGCGGTTGGGTTCCTGGCTGGGGACCTCAGAGGCCAGCTTCTTTTGAAGGTCCGCCAATCGATTGAGCGCGTCGATCGGCGTCATGGAAAAGAGGTCCATTTGACGCACCTCTTCGAGCAGCGGATGGGGAGTCGGTAAGGTGGGGTCAAACGGCAAGCGTTCGTTCGAGACACGTGTGGAGCCGCCCACGTCTGCCTGAACGTCACGGCGAGACTGAGCGGGCGACTGCTCAAGTTTGACCAGGACTTTTTCGGCCCTCTCGATGACGGCGTTCGGAAGACCCGCGAGCCGCGCGACATGGATGCCGTAACTGCGATCGGAGCCGCCTTCGACGATCTTTCGGAGGAACAACACTTCCCCGTCTCGTTCCGACACGGCGACGCGATAGTTCTTGATGCCCTCCCGCTGGTCTCCCAATTGCGTCATCTCATGATAATGAGTGGCGAAGAGGGTTCGGGCGCCGAGGCGACTCCGATCATGAATATGCTCTGTCACGGCCCAGGCGATGCTGAGGCCGTCGTAGGTGCTGGTGCCACGCCCGACCTCATCCAAGAGGATCAGGCTGCGTCCGGTGGCGCAATTCAGAATTTGTGCGGTCTCCGTCATCTCCACCATGAACGTGCTCTGTCCGGCCGCCAGGTTGTCGGACGCGCCCACGCGCGTAAAAATCCTGTCCACCAGCCCGATCCTGGCGCGCTGAGCCGGCACGAAGCTGCCCATCTGGGCCATGAGTGTGATGAGCGCCACTTGTCGCAAATAGGTGCTCTTGCCGGCCATGTTGGGGCCGGTGAGCACGTGCAGGCGGTTGGCGTCGAGGTCGAGCCAGGTGTCGTTCGAGATGAAGCCGCCGGGGAGATCAAGCCGCTCCACGGTCGGATGGCGCCCCTGGACGATCTGAATCGTGCCGCTGTCATCCACTGAGGGGCGGACATAGCCGTAGAGGGCGGCCGCCTCAGCCAGCGATGCCAGGACGTCGAGCGTCGCCAGGGCCGTCGCCATGGTCTGGATGCGCGGCACTTCATGCGCCACCTGCGCGCGGAGGGCCTCGAAGAGCTCCTGTTCCAGTGCGGCCAGCCGCAATTCCGCCCCCGTGACCCGGTGCTCAAGCTCCTTCAACTGGGGCGTAGTGAAGCGCTCCGCGTTCACCAGCGTCTGCTTCCGGACAAAGTCGCCCGGCACCCGGCTCAGATTCGCCTTGGTCACCTCGATGTAGTAGCCGAAGACCTGATTGAAGCGGACCTTCAGCGAGTCGATGCCGGTCCGTTCCCGCTCCGTCGCCTCCAACGACACCATCCAACTCTTGGCGTCCCGGCAGGTGCGCCGCAGTTCATCGAGTCTGGGATCATACCCCTCTCGAATCACGCCTCCGTCCCGAAGCGTGGCCGGAGGCTCTGGGTGAACGGCCTGCTCCAGCAGGGCATGGATATCCGCGAGACGGTCCCATTCGCGGTGTAGGTGCATGAGCATGGGCGCTCGGCCGGCGGCCAGCGTGGCCTGGAGTTCGGGGAGCGCCGCCAGGGATTGCTTGAGCCCCAAGAGTTCCCGCGGCGTGATGGACCCCAGCGAGACGCGGCTGCTGAGACGGGACAGATCCGAGATCGAGCGGAGGATCTGCCGGATCGCCGTGCGTGATGGATAGTCCGTCAGCAGATTTTCCACGGCATCGAGTCGATCGACGATCGGCGCCGACTCGATGAGTGGCCGGCTGATCCATTCTTGGAGCAGGCGGCTGCCCATCGACGACATGGTCCGATCCAACACGGACAGGAGCGTGGCGGGGGGGCCCTCTGCCGGATCGGCGCCTGAGGGGCGGAGCAGTTCCAGGTTACGGATGGTCGCGTGGTCGAGCGCCATCTCGCGGCCCGGCCGCTTGACGCAGAGGCGGTGCAGATGCCTGAGGCTCGCGGTCGGCTGCGTGTCTCGGAGATAGTGCATGACGGCGCCGGCGGCCTGGAGCCCACGCGTCAGGCCCCGGCATCCGAATCCGTCGAGCGACGCGACCCCGTAGAGTGCCTTGAGCGCCCGCTCCGCTTCCTGGCTCTCGAAGGCACGTGCCGCGCGCACAGAGAGCCGGAAGGACCCGAAGCGAGCCAGGGATGGTGACGAGAGGGCGAGCGACTCGGAACAGAGCGTTTCTTTCGGGCTCAAACGGCTGCATTCGTCGTACAGCGCACGCAAGGCCTGCGCACCGCTGAATTCCTGGATCCAGAATTCCCCGGTGGATGGCTCCAGCACGGCGAGGCCCGCGACGAGTTTTTCTGCGGGAACGGTATGCGGGGCCGGCAGGGAGATGGCCGCAAGGTAATTCGACTCGGTGGGCGACAGGAGTTCGGTGTCCGTGAGGGTGCCGGGCGTGTACAGCCGTACCACTTCACGGCGCACCAGCCCTTTCGCCGCTTTCGGGTCTTCGACCTGTTCACAGAGGGCCACGTGGCGCCCGGCCTTGAGCAGCTTGGCGATGTAGCCGGCGGCCGCATGAAAGGGGACCCCGCAGAGCGGGACGGGATCGGGCCGGCCCTTGTCCCGGGACGTCAGAGCGATGGACAGGAGGCGGGAGGCCTCTTCGGCGTCCTCATAGAACATCTCGTAGAAGTCGCCGACGCGGAAGAACAGGACGGCGTGCTGATAGGCCCGCTTGATCTCGCGATACTGCCGCATCAGCGGGGTGAGGTCCGTCTCAGTCATCCAGGACCTCCTGCGACTCGCGGAAACCGGTCTCACGCACCGAATGTTCCAGTTTGCGTTGGGCCATGCGCACCCGTTCCAGGTCCGCTTCAGACTCCTGGAGGGACTTGGTCATGCGGCGCAACTGGATACGGGCCTTCGCCCAGGCGGGGAACAGCAGAATCGTCGCAATGACCAGCCCCACGACGAAGGCGCTGAAAATCGGCTTGTAGACTTTCGTCGACGCTTCTTTCAGCCCGAACAAGTACCGAAAAGTGACTTCCTGCTCTTGATTCTGCAGGAAGAACGTCAGCGAGAGAATCAGAATGATCCCGACCAGAATCAAGCGGATCATGGGCGGGCCCTCCG
>SWDL01000104.1 GCA_005116795.1 Nitrospira sp.
ACCATGACGGTATCTTCAGGGGTCGGGAGTGAAGCCAGGATGTACCGGAAGGCCATGGATTCCGGGCAGCCGGCGCACAGCGAATGCTGTTCGATCAGCTCTTTGGACGAGCCGATATCCTTCCACCCCCGGTCTTCCTTCCCGTACGTGGCGCTCTTGACGAGGTCCTGATAGTCCGAAGGCATGATGTCATACAGTTCTGGCGCAATTTGTATCCGCTCTTTGCTCATGGAGTCCTCCTCAACATAGCTGACAGCCGATCGCTTTCAGCCGTTCGCACATGACACTCAGCTTCCTCGACCGGCCAACGACTCCGCCTTCATGCCCAGCGCGGTCTTGATCTCTTGCACAATGATCTCCGGCGGCATGGTCATCCCGCCGCAGACACGCGGGCCCGCATGGACCCGATGAGGGTTCGGAAGCGTCGCGCGGATTTCTTTCGCCAGCCAGCCGGTGACGTTGAATTCCGGCACGAAGATGTGCTTGGCGTGCTTCGTGGCTTCGCGAATCTCGTCCTCAGGCCAGGGCCGCAGGACCTTGATCTTCACCAACCCGCAACGGATACCTTCATCTTCCAGCAGGCGGATCGCTTCCCGCCCCTGGGAGACCGCGGTGCCGGATGCCACGATGAGAATGTCCGAATCAATATTCTCTGTGTCGATCAGCCCATTCAGCCACTTGATGGTATGTTTCCGCGACCGTTCGATGGCCGCCCAAATTTCCTGCTGCCAGCTCGCATGGGTGGCGTAGCTGATGTAGTTGCTCTTCATGACGAAGGGATCCCGCATCATCCGAACCGGCGGGCACTCCATGTCCATGCAGGGCACCGGCGAGCGGTAAGGATCATAGGGAGGGAGGCACATGTCGGCCGGGGTCAGGTTTACGACGTCTTTGGTGTGCGTGACGAAGAACCCGTCGCAGCACAGGGCGAGGGGCAGGTGCACATCCGGCTCTTCAGAGACCATGTAGCCCTTGAGAATCCAGTCAAAGAAGTCCTGCGCCGTCTCCGCGTGCCACACCAACATGCCCGTATTCAGGAGGTACGCAATTTCCAACGTGTCCGGCTGGATGGACAGGGGGGAGTTGATCCCGCGACAGGTCACGATCATCTGGATCGGGAGCCGAGCGCCCGCCCACATCGGAAAGTTCTCCATGGCGCGCATCGTGCCTGGACCCGCGGTCGTCGTAAAGACTCGGGCGCCGCCGAAGGCCGCTCCTGCGCACTGCGACATGACCGCAAATTCACTTTCACCCCGGAAATAGTCACCGATATACCCTTCGGCAAACAGCTCGCCGATGAGGGCGGCCGCTTCGCTCTGCGGCGTGATCGGGTAGGCGATCATGACATCGCAACTGGCTCGGCGGAGCGCTTCTTTGATGACCTCGCTTCCCGTGTAGAAGCACGGCGTTCGCTGCGCTTCGTTCATCAGATACATGGGATCTGTATAGGTCTGGCCTTTCTTGTTCTGTGTGCCGATCACTGATGTTGTCTCTGCCATGGGATCAGCCTCCTTATGCGGTGCTAATGAGTGGGACCAGGCTCGCGCCTAGACTGCACCCTTCGCCGTGATCTTCGGTGGAGGAACGCTGCCTTTCAACTTGCGGACCCAGTCGGCCAACAACATGATCTTGTCGTACGTGGCATCGCGGAACGACAGCATGGCATCTTCATGCCCGGCTTGCGCACACATCGCGATCGTGTAACAGGAGGTCCCGCCGCGAATAATCTTCAACGACAAATTCGCCTGGTGACAGTGGACGCCGACAAACATGCAGACATCGATTTTGTTGTGCCAGATGGTCAGGTTCGGGTGATTCGGATTGATTTCGACTTCGGGATCGATCTTTGGGTACTTCGGACGATAGTCCGGCATGGGAATCAGCATGGCCTGTTGAGAGGGATGCACGCTCTCTTTCAAGGTCTCGTACAGATGGCGGACAGCCTTCGCCTTCTTGGCCGCCTTTTCATTCCATGCCCACAACACGAGGGGACCTGGGAAGATCGTGGGGACCTTCGCCATCAGGAATTGCCGCGCAGCCTCTTCGTAGCCTTTTTCTTCCGGGACGATCACGCCATTGATGTGCGCCTCACCCGGATTGGGCAACCGAATGCCCATCGAGGCCGCAGCCGGCGGCAAGAAATGTTCAGGTCCAGGCAGGACGCGGTATTGACTCATTCGGGCAACGCTCCTCGGTCCTCACAAGGGAATCGAAGACCTGCAACCAGATGACGGATGAGACTGTCGTCACTGTATGCGGTTTGGGGGTTCATGGGCAACATCACAGAAGGCCCAACACGAAGAAATTATGGGCTATCCCTCTCCCCTGGTGTAGGCCTTTTGGGGGACGGGGATTTGCACGAATTTCTCAGATCTCAAGCGAAGTTGAGCGCTCAGTATAACGAGTTTTTCCAGAATGTGTCAACGATGTTTTCGGCACATTCTGGCGGGGGTTGAGCCTTCGATGAGGGCGAAAACAATGACGATTCGCCTGTCTGCTTGAGATCCTTTGAGGTCATCTGAGGTCCTCTATTGAACTTCAATCAATGACAATGGCCAATAAATGGCCGATAAATGGGGGAGATCAGGGAGGAGCATGAGGGCCTAGTCTTGCCCCACTCCACAGGCTTTTTCCTCGCCCAGGCGGCAAGCGGCGTCAAAGTCGGTCTTTGCTTGATGTCCAAGCAGCGCCTTGCGATACAGAATTCCTCGGCGCATGAGGGCTTCCCGGTGAGCAGGGTCCTGCTGCAGGAGCGCAGACAAGTCGGCAATGGCCCGATGAGTTTCGCCCATGGCGATGTACACCTGGCTGCGAAGGAGATGGGCCTCCAACTTCTGGGCCCCCCAATGCTTCGGAGCATCTTCCTCAATCACCCGGTGTAGGGTGGTCAGGGCTTGATGCCACCGTTTGCCGCTGATTTCCTGTCGGGCCTGGGCGGTGAGAAGAGCGATCAGCCGTTCCCGCGCAATTTCAAACGACGGGTCCAGCTCCAGAATCCGCTCATAGTCTCGGGTGGCGTCCATGGTCCGTTTTTTCCACGTCTGTGCATCGCCGCGACCGAGAAGCGCCCAGGTATTGACGGGGTCGAGGACGAGGGCCTGCTCGAAATCCTTGAGTCCCCGATCCACATAGCCGTCTTGGTCCGAGGCCGTTCCCGCTCTGGCGTGGGTCAGGGTGGCGATCCGCAAGTAGGTCTGCCCGCGGACGACGTAGGGATCCGGGCTTTTCGGATCGGCCTCGATCGCTTGCCCGAGCAACTGGAGTTTGGTGGGGAGGTCGTTCGCATGCACGGCGGATCTGAGCACCGTTGCGGCTCGACGGATGGAAGGCTCGGCGAGGGCCGCGCGACCGGAGGGCCGGGGGGAGGGCGGCTCGTGTTTTCGAATTCGCTCGAGTTGAGCCTTCAGTGCGCTGTTCTCGGTCTCCAACTGGCGATGATGTTCCGCCAACTGTTCATCTGCCTTCACCCGTCTGATGGCGGATTCCAGCACGTCGAGCTGCACGGCTACCCGCACCTTGACATAGAACGTGGGACGATTCCCCTCGAGTGTCCGCCGCCTGTCGAGAATCTCAGTCTTTGTGATGGCGCCGGCCAGGGTTCGAATCGCAAGCGAGTTCCATCGCGAGGTTTTCCCATTGACGTAGCGCTCGACATCCTCCGAGGTGGCTTCCAGGTAAACCCCTGCCGCCTCCACGGCCGCCCGCTTGGCGCGGAGCAGCGCGTGCTCCTCGGCTCCTGTCAGCGTGTCTGAATCCCCCATCACATAGGTCGCCTCGGCTTCGACGATTTTGAGGGGAAAGTCCAGTGGTGCCGAGAAACCGGTCCCGGCGTGCAGCAGAAGTAGGGCGGAGACGAAAATCCATCGACGCATAGGTCGACTATAGCGCCGCGGGCGAACAACGGCCAAGCAAACAGTGCAATCTTGGCGGGACGGTGACTAGGCGCCGGTGGGAGGGAGGACCTGCATGAAGGGATGGACCTCGACGCGGGCGAAGACGCCGTGCACGGTGTAGGGGTCTTGCTGCGCGAAGGCTTGGGCCTCGTGAAGGGACTCGGCCTCGATGACGATCAGGCTCCCGGTCT
>SWDL01000105.1 GCA_005116795.1 Nitrospira sp.
GACGCCAGGCAATGAGATCCTTCTCCAGCCGATCCATGCCGTCGACCGCACGTTGGGCAAACCCCCCCGCGAGGTACAGGCGGTGGGCTGTCAACACCTGCGCACAGTCTGGGCTGGCGAAATTCCCATACCCGCGGTCTTCAAACGGCATCGCCAGCCAGTCGCGGTAGCGGCCCATGAGGACGTGATGTTGGGCCACCCATCGTTGCACCAGGCCACGTTCCCGCATGAACTCCCCGACAGGATCCTGGGAGTGAAACCAGAGAGCGAGGGTCCGGGGGCCTGAGACAAACGAGACCGGCGCCTGAGTGCCCACCGGCTGATCGAAGCATTGACTGGCGTGATCGCGCTCCGCCGTTTTCCATTTGGCGTACCCGGCTTTCAGCGGATCCACGGACTCGCCGGCCCCGAAACCCAGGAGGAGAAAATACCCGTTGCGGGTCGGCTCTTCTGCCGCGCTCGGTGGCGCCTGCGTCAATTCGAGGAAGGCCTCGTTCGGTTTCTGCTCCATCACCAGCCAGGTTGCCGCGATCAGGCTGACCGTCAGGAGTGGGAGGCCGACCCCCATGGTCGTCAGAAGGAGTATCAGCCGCAAGGCGATCCGGGTCGCGTTCACCGTGACATCCATCACGGTACCTAGGCCGACGCGGACCCATCGGGAGACCTGGCGTAGGGGGCGGAAGGGACGACGACGCCGACCGGCGGTAGCGGGCGCGTAGTTGCCCCCCACCGGGATCGACTGCGAGGCGCGGCCCTCTTCCTCCGCTTCAGCTTCCTGGCAGAGCGCGCAGGGATGGATCTCGTGCTCATGGTGTGTCTCGGGCATCGGTTCGGGGGCCGGTTCGGGTTCAACAGCGGAAGACCACTCCTCTCGCTGCACAACGTCTTCGTCGGACTCCGATACCGGCTCCCAGGTCGACTTTTCAACCGGAGCGAGAGGCTCGCCGAGCGCTTCCTCTGTCGTCAACGGTTCCGGTTCCTGCATCTGGAGCGTCATCTCACGATCAGACGGAGGCGTCAGGCCCACCGGCTCTGGGGCCGTCTCAGGCTCGGGAGCCGTGGCAACCGGGATGTCTTCCTCGGTGCCGTCACGCGCGACCACCGGCTGAGAGACAACGCCCACCAGGGGCTCAGGCTCGGACATATCCGACAAGAATTCCTCAGCCGCGCGGGCTTCCATCCTCACCGGCTCGTTTTGGACCGAGCTGAGAACTACGCCGGCCTCGACGATAGGGGCAGTCTCCACCTCGGATTCCGTGAAGACGAGGGGCTCGGCGGCGACGCACTCGGTCTCGATCGGAGTTGCGGTTGGTTCGACCTGAGCCACTTCATCTTGGAGTCGCGGCTGGACGACTTCTCCTTCCTGCTGCTCATCAACCGATGATTCAGGCGACGCCTGGTGTGACGCAGGCGATTCGGCCTGCGCCGTCTGTGAGACCACGAGGTCCTGTTGCTCGCAATGGCGCTCTGTGGCTGAAGCGTAGGGCGGGACCCCCGTCCGCTCGGTCAGCGGGGTTTCCTCCCTCATGAAGGTCTGCAGTTCGGCCATCAGCGAAGGATCAATCGATGCGATCGGTGCGACCGAGGCCTGTGCTGGTCTTGCCGCCGGTCTGAGGGCCTCAGACTCAAGCTCAGGCCCCCCCGGATGAATCAGTGGCAGGTCAGACACAGGAGGCCCGGCTTCGGAATCGGGATGGCTCCGATCGAAGGGGCGGGCGCCCTCCTCCGGCGTCGGAGAAGACACCGCCGGGGCAGGCCCGCACTGAAGAGATACCTCGACCCGACTGGGGATGGCTTCCCTTGGTTCCGCCGTTCGGCTGGAGAGAGACCGGCTCCCTGTCGTGTGCTCGGCCAGGAGGCCGGCCGTTCCGGTCTGGTCCGGGAGAGAAATGGCCTTCCGGGGCGTGGCGACGGCAGATCTGGGTTTGTCCCAGCCAAGGGGTTCCGGCGACAGGGGCTCGTGCATCCACTCTTCGAGAGCGATCACCTCAACGTCCACCTGGTCGGCCGACTTCCTCCGCCGCTCAGATTGCACGAGGTCGCCCCTGCGAGGGGCGAGGGCGACTTGAGGGGCTTCCTGGCTCGATGGATGAGCGGCAGCGGGGGGCGCCTCAATCGGCTCAGCCGGCGCAACCGGGGCCTGTGACGGCGCCGCCTCTGCAGTGGAACAGGCCGCCGCAGCCTCTCTCGTTGATTGGATGTCCGAATGAACGGCGTTCACTCCTAACAGGTCCGCTCCCATCGGGAGAGGTTCGGGCGTCGCCGCCACGACCGGCTCCGCAGGCGGAGCCATAGGGGCGACCGGCGGTGGAGGAACCGGTGGAGCGAAGGCCGCGGCGAGCGGCACGACATCAGGATGGTCGGGCGCGAGAGCCGTCACTTTTCCGTAGAGACGCTCTGCCTGCGCCCGATCCTCCGGATCGGGAAATTCCAACAAGATCGTCACGGCCTTGGCGAACTCGGAGACCGACTCCGCCATCTTTCCCTGCGCTTCACAAGCCTGGCCGAGCAACTCGAGAAAGGGAACGTACCGCGACGCAGCGGCCAGGTACTCGCGCAGATAGGACTCCGCCTTGGCGAACTCCCGCCGCTGCATGGATTCTCGTGCCAGCGCTTCGAATGCGGCCTTCGCCGCCATCAAGCTTCCTGACTTGAGGTGCAATTGAGCGGAGAGCCGGCGGGCCAGTTCGTGGCCGGGCTCCTTGTCGAGCAGCAACTTCAGTAACCCTGAGGCGTGCGAATAATTTCCTGCATCAATGGCCGCGCGAGCCTCCACCAACGGAGACGCGTCAGCGCCCCCCTTCGGCGAGGGCTTATGGGACGGGGATACGTCTTTCCGTTTGATCATCGTGGAATCGCCACTTCCGGGCAATCTGCGCGGGGCCCTCCCGGCGTAAGACGGAATGCCCTGGCCCCACTCCTGGGTCCCCAATGGATACCGGATACCGCGCGAATGGGTCTCGAACAAGGTGACACTGCGACTCGCCCACAGTCGAGCCGTAACAGTATAAGTCTAGCAGCCGCCGACGAAGACAGAGAGAGAACGTGAAGAGGGGAGAGGGACGATCTGTGGGAACGCGGAGCAGCACCCGTTGATGCGCATTGCTGAATGAGGTGCGATGGGGAGAGAACGCCGAAGCCTGTATGGGCCAGGGAGGTCCGCCGCCCCCTCGTCGCGATTGAAGCAGTCCCGACACGGAACGGGAGACGAATCCACCGCCCGCAGAGGAGGCCTTCACCGCGTCGATCGGCGAGAGACGTCGCTGGACAGTCCGCGAGCCTAGGCGGCCCCGGTCTTGAGCGTCGCCGTCTCGCCCGCCCCGGTCGAGCAGAGGGAGTGAATCTTCATCCGGTGGCGCGCCCGGCTCCGCTGGTGCGACCCCCCGTTATGTTGCAGGGAGCGGTTCAGCAGGACGATGGGGTCCGTATGGGCCCCACACTGGAGGCACCGGTGCACCGGGAGCCGTACAGGCCCCGTGTCGCACAGGAACTCGACGAGCTCTTCCGGAATCAGAAATCCCCCGCATCGCCGGCAGGCGGGCTCTTCCAGCATCTGGGGATACTGGAGGCTGATGGTCCTGGCTGAAAACTCAGGCATACCTTCTTGCTAAGCAAAGGGAGTGCCGGGTCTCCCACGGAGGAGGAAAAGGAGCGATCGACTGATTTTCCTAGGCGATTCGCTCTTTTCATCAATCGGCCATGAACAAGGATGTGCATGGGGTGGCCTTCATACGATTCGGTCTACCCAAATACATCCCATTGATTTATCATGGTTTCGCTCTGTAGTGGTTTCCCTACAGTTGTGAAGGGAAATACCGACAGTGTTACTGTCATGTCCATTATGTGAAGTTGGGTAGGGGTGTGCCGTGCGACTCTCCGTGTTCTGGCGCCTGGCGTTTGCCCTCTTTGCCATCATTGTGGTGATGGCCGGGGTCAATATGTATGCACTGACCCAACTCCGCCAGCTCACGACGCTCAGTACGGGTCTGGTCTCGGACCACTATCCTGCAATTGACTCGGCCAAGCGTCTGCTGGAGAACCTGTATATCCAACTCGGCAGCGAGAAGAAATATCGCGTGCTGAAGGACCCGGTCTTTCTGAAGAGCTTTGACGAGGAGGCGCAGGATTTTCGGCGTGACCTCCAGGCTCTCCGGACAAAAGAGACGAGCGACCAGGAACTGAAGCTGCTCGGAGACGTCGAGCGGCTGCATGAAGACTATCGGAAGCTGGTGATCTCCAGCGTCGATCAGGTCGGAGACACCGCGATGGAGGCGGCGCGCCAATACGACACCTCGCGCGATGTGCTGATGACCCGCATCACGGACTCTCTTCGGTCGTACATCACCCTGCATGAGGGAGCGGTCACGACGGGGCTGAGCGATTCGCACGCGAGGACGGTCCAGGCGGAGGTCATCACTGAGCAGTTGGTGATCGTCGCCGTCCTGCTGGCCTTGGCCCTGGCGGGGATTGCGAGTTACAGCATCCTCCATCCCTTGCGCCGGCTTCAAGAGCATATCCGGCATATCGGCCAAGGTCAATTCGGCAAGGCGGTGCAGGTCAAGGCGCCGAGCGAACTGCGGGAGCTGGTCGATACCGTCAACTGGATGGCGAAGAAGCTCCAGGAGCTTGACGACATGAAGGCGGAATTTCTGGCCCATATCTCCCACGAGTTACGCACGCCGCTCGCGTCGATCCGTGAAGGCACGCAGCTCATGCTGGATCAGATTCCTGGTCCACTCAGCCCGGACCAGCGCGAGACGCTGCTCATCATGGCGGACAGTTGCGAGCGCTTGATCCGGCTGATCTCCACCCTGCTCGACCTCTCCAAGATGGAGGCCGGCATGATGGAGTATCGATTTGCCCTGACGGACCTCAAGCGGATCGCCGACGTTTCGATCAACAAGGTCCGGCTCCTGGCCGACCGGAAGCACATCAAGATTCTGACGGAGCTGCCCACGGATCGGCTCCGCGTTCCTGCGGATGCGGCCCGCATCGAGCAGGTGCTGGACAACCTGCTCTCCAACGCCCTGAAATTCAGCAGTGAAGGCGGCATGGTCAAATTGGCCATGGAGGTTCAACTCAAGCCCGGCCTTGTCGGGGTCTCGGTCTCCGACACCGGGCTCGGGATTCCGGCTGAGGACCTTCCGCACATCTTTGAGCGGTTCTATCAAGGGCGGGGACAGACGAAGCCGGGGCTCGCCGGCAGCGGGCTCGGCTTGGCCTTGGCGAAAAAGGTGGTCGAAGCGCACAAGGGAAAAATCTGGGCGGAAAGTGAAGCCGGGAAGGGCACGGCGATGCACTTCGTCTTGCCGATGGCCAGAGAGCGGGGGGCAGCGGCATGAATGGGCCTGTCTCGGCGATCGCCCTGTTCGCAGTCGGCCTGTTTGGGCTTCAGGCCTGTGGCTTCTTCGCGCCCAAAGAGGAGGTCCGGGTCGTGACTCCTCCGCCGCCTCCGCCGATGCCGCTCCTACCGGCCACGGCGCCGCTGCTCATCCCCGATGGGCGGGATATAAAATTCCTTCAAACGATGGTGAAGGAGCAGGAGGCCCTGTATGCCTCTTGTGGGGAAAAGTGGCCCTGCGAGCGAGTGTACTATCACAAGGGGCTCCTGGCCCTCTATGAGAACCGTGACGCGGCCGCCAAGCATTTCCAGAAAGTCATCCTGACGGCGCCGAAAAGTCGTCTGGCGGCTTCCAGCATGGTCTGGCTCCAGGTCTTACAGGATCCTCGGATCGCCTCGGACCGCGACGGACCCTTCGCGCTGGCGGCGGATCGGCTGATTCGTGACCTGCTCGATCGAGAACTGGCCGTCCATCAGGCGACCAGGGCCCGTGAACAGACCGCCGGCTCCGTGCAGGAACTGCAGGACGCCCTCGCCCATCGAGACAAGAAGTTGAAGCAACTCTCCAGCCAACTGGAGGCCTTGAAGCAAATCGATCAAGAACTCAAGGATAAGGCCAGACCACGATGACCACCACACCATCCACTCCCGCGCGTGAACGAGCGACCGATCTGAAGGATTCCCCGAGTCAGGAGCGGATTCTGGTCGTGGATGACGATCAGAATCTCTTGCACCTGCTGAAGATGCGCCTGTTGGCCATGGGATTCAGCGTGACGACCTGTACCACGGGCGAGGACGGGATCGCCGAGGCCCAGAAAGAGGTCTTCGACATGGCCATTACCGATCTCCGCCTTCCGGGGCAGGATGGACTCGCCGTCATGGAAGAGCTGTTGGTGATCAATCCGGCGCTGCCGGTCCTCGTCCTCACCGCCCACGGCAGCATTCCGAACGCCGTCGAGGCCATGCGCAAGGGCGCCTACGGGTACCTCACCAAGCCCTTCGACGTCACCGAGCTCAAGGTCTACATCGAGAAGGCGCTCACGCAGCAGCGGATGAGCCGAGAAATTCGGCGATTGAAATCGTTGGTGAAGGAGCTCTACGGCCTGGAAAACGTCGTGGCCCGGAGCGCGAAAATGCAGATCCTCCTCCAGCAGGTCGCGCAGGTGGCGGATACCGACACGACCGTCTGCATTACCGGCGAAACCGGAACCGGCAAGGAAGTCATCGCGCGAGTGTTGCACTGCAACAGCAAGCGGTCCCGGGGCGCGTTCATCGCGGTCAACTGCGGAGCGATTCCCGATAATCTGTTCGAGAGCGAATTGTTCGGCCACGTCCGCGGAGCCTTTACCGGCGCCTTCGGCGCCAAACGAGGCCTGTTCCAAAGCGCAAGCGGCGGGACCCTGTTCCTGGACGAGATCGGCGAGATGCCGCTGCCGCTCCAGGTCAAGTTGCTGCGCGCGATTCAGGAACGCGAAGTCCGGGAGGTCGGCGCCGAGTACTCGCGCAAGGTGGACGTCCGGATCATCACCGCGACCAACCGGGATCTCACCGAAGCCGTCAAGGCCGGGAAATTCCGGGAGGATCTCTACTATCGCATCCAGGTGGTCCCCCTCCATGTGCCGCCGCTCCGCGAGCGTCGGGACGACATTCCGCTGCTCGCCCAGCATTTCCTGGAACAAAGCGCGACGAGGATGACCAAGCGGATCCGGGGCTTTCAACGCGACGCGATTCAGAAGCTCACCGTCTATTCATGGCCTGGGAATGTCCGGGAACTGGAAAACGTCATCGAAAAAGCGGTGGTCATGGCGACACAGGACTTGATCACGGCGGAGCTGATGCCGGCCCTGGCTCAGGCGGGGGAAGGGCAGTTCAAGCCTCTGACAGAGGCCAAGGAAGAATTCGAGCAGAACTACCTGCGCGAGCTGGTCCAGCTCGCCGGCGGCAACATTTCCCGAGCCGCGCAGATGGCGGGACGTTATCGGGCCGACTTTTACAAGCTCCTCAAGAAATACGGCTTGCATCCGTCGGACAGTCGCCTGCGCCAGGAAGCGGAACTGGAAGAGGAAGAGGCCTCTGGGCCGGCGGAGGAGTGACCTTCCGCTGCGGGTCCGTCCGGTCGGATCAGCGGGATCACGTGTCGGGACGGCGGACGGGTTCTGGGCTAGCGGCAAGGATCGAAATCGTAGTAATCGCCCTCGGCCATCCGCGCCCCGATCTGAAACACATAGCCGGACGGAAATCCGCCGGTTTCCTTGTCCTTGCTGCGGGCGAGGACTTTGCCGCAGCGGACACAATGCTGAATGCCCTCCCAGGAGAGGTGGCCGGCGAGATGCTGAATCGGTCGGGGCTTGGGGTCTGAATCCGTGGGGGGCATGAGCACCTGGCGGACTTCGGAGAGCAGTTGAATATAGTGTGCCGGGTCGTCGAGGTCGGACCCCTCGATCACCAAGACCAACAGGCCGAGGGCTCTGACCCGATCGCCGTTGGCTTCCTGCAGTAACTTCTGCGACAGCACCTGCACTTTTTCATGGATGTCGATGGGATCCATTGCGCATCTCCTTGGTTGGCGTTCATGCAACGGCTGAGGCCATCTGCACGGCCCCGCTTCTGAGCATGCCGAGGTGATGCATCTGTATCGGCGTTCCCGTGAAGAAAGCTGAGATGAAAGGACGGCGGTTCTGGTGGAGGGCAGGGCGAGTGCGTCAGGGTATGACCGGAGAAGGAAGCAAAGGCCTTCGGCAGGCCGCGGTCCCCGGCCGCTGCCCGCGTGGACGGCTCGTGTCGGACCGGCAACTCTCCCAGGCCGGAACCTGACGGCCAAGCGCGGTCACCAGGCGAAAAAAATCAGGAAGAGCCCCCCCAAGAGGGGCGGCCGTCTTCGTGGAGCGGCCGCCTCGTCATGCCTGAGACAAGGAACGCTCCGGGAAACTAGCGCGTCTTCTCGTCGGCTGTCGAGCGCTCAACCTTGATGATCCGGACGTCGAAGGTCAGCTCTTTCCCGGCCAACGGATGGTTGGTATCCAGGATAATCGATTCCTGGGTGATCTCCATCACTCTGACCGCACGGCCGGCCATGTCCTGCAACAGAGAGCCGACTTTGACTTCAGCCGGGACTTTCGCTTTCGGGACGGTCATCCGCTGCCGGTCGTCGTAGGCGCCGTAGCCCTGATCCGGAGGAACCACGACCCGCTTCCTGTCGCCGGCCTTCAGCCCCGTGAGGGCCTTTTCCAGGCCCGGCACGATCACATGCGCGCCGTGTCGGTAGGAAAATGGCTCCTTCCCTACGTTCGAATCGGCCACGGATTTGTCCGGCAAGGTCAAGGTGTACTCCAGGGTGACCGCCATGCCATCGCCCACCGCTATCGCGGTGTCCGCCAAAGCGTGGCTGGTCAGTGAGAGACCGGCGAACGCCAGCCCTCCGACGACCAGACCGAGTACCGAACGTCTCATACCAATCCCCCTCCCTGTCGAAACTGCTGCGTTACCAACGATCGCGAGACTGCTTGCGGTCGCCGCCACCTTCGAATCGGCCGCCGCCTCCGCCTCCCCGAGGCTCCTGTGGTTTCGCTTCATTCACCGTCAGCGTGCGTCCGCCGAGTTCGGTGCCGTTGAGCGCCGTAATAGCCTTCTGGGCCTCCTCCGGACTTGCCATTTCCACAAAGCCGAAGCCCCTGGACTGGCCGGTAAACCGGTCCGTAATCACGCGGGCCGACGCGACGACGCCATGGACGGCAAACAGATCGCTGAGCTGGGCGTCGGTCGTGGAGTAGGGAAGGCCACCCACATAAATCTTCGAAGCCATTGGCTTCCTCCTTACTGAGGTGACATTGTCTTGGACACGAGAATGGAGAGGAGTGAGAAGAAGAGGCCCGAAGACGCGAACGCGAGGCGGCTAGGGTCTGACTTCCGATCCGATTCCCGGGCAAAACAACATCGGTGACGGCCTGTCCTGTTCGAGGCTCACCCTAGCAGGCCGATCAGGGACGAGCACAGGGGGGGAGCCTAGCATGCAGCAGGGGCAAAGGCAAGGGCGGAACTTGCCGGTGTCAGTCGATCGAGCCATCGCTCGTCGAGATAGCCAGGATTCTTGATTCGATGGTATGCTGGCGATGAGATCCGCACCGCCATTGCAGGGGGCCTGTCATGGTGCCACAGTCCACGCGCAGCCGGCCGCCGTCCAGCCTATACACCGTCTTCGGCCCAGGCCTCCTCATCCTCATGGGCGTCTTCTACTCGTCAGACCCGGTGTCCGCCGAATTGCGGACGGTGACCGCCGAGGGGGAGTATCGAATGGGCGACCGGGACACTAAAGAAGATGCCGTCCGTCTCGCCACAGAACGAGCGAAGCTCAACGCCCTGGAGCAAGTCGCGGTCTATCTGGAGAGCGTCACGGTCGTCAACGAATTCCAACTGTCGAGCGACGAGGTCCGGACCTACACGGCCGGATTGGTGCTCGTCTTGGACCAGAGAGTCGCCACGCGGTTGGAAGGGGAGACGGTCGTCATCCATGCCGATCTGACGGCGCAGGTGGATTCCGACGAGGTCACCCAGGCCATCGCCGCCATGCGGCTGAACGAGGACGCCCGTCGTGAACTGACCGCCCTTCGCGGTGAAGTGGACGACTTGCATCAGCAGCTCGACCAGGCCAACCAGGCTCTGGCCGTGGCCGCATCGCCGGAACAGGTCCGAGCGGCCTCGGATCTCCGCCACCAACTCTTGAACCAGGTGCAATCCAACGGGCTGGTGTCTCAGGCCTGGACGGATTGGGTCATCATGGGGGCGGCCACCTACCCAACGCCGGTCGTCCCGCGCGTCCAGCTTGACGCGCTGATCGCCCAGGCGCGTGTGCTCACCCCGAATAACCCGCGCGTCTTTGTCGTGCAACAGGCGGTGGCGGCGCCGCCTCCGGTCCCGGCCCCGCTCCCGGGGGCGCGGCTCATCTCGCCGCCCCCTATGCAACTGCCACGGGCGCCTGAGTTCCATCCTCTGATCTCCGTTCCGACGAATCCGACGGTGTTTCCGCAAGCCGGGGGCAACCGATCGCTCGCGAATCCGCCCCCGCCGATCACCAGGGAGCCGGCGCCACCGTCATCGGTTCCTCATCTACAGCCCCGCCCGGCTGAACTGCTGGGCGGACATCTACCACCGACGCTCCACCAGACTCAGCCGCCGCATCTGTCGCAGCGCGCGCCGTATGTGCCGCGGGCGCCGTTCCGGATGCAGGGAGGGGGCGGGTTCGGACGAGGCTCAGGGGGCGGCGGGGGACGGAGACGGTAAAGACAGGAGGGAGGGACAGCCATGGCAGATCGTCGCAGGACCATTCCCGCTCTCGTGGCCGTCATCCTGCTGGCCGGAGGCGCCCTCGCGCCGGCCGGCGATCCCAAGACCCAAGCGGCCTGGAGCCGACAGTATCCCCCGGATCAATTTCTGGTCGGCTCGGGGCAAGGCGACCTCTCCAAAGGTCGCCTCGTCTGTCAGCGCCTCTCCGAGATCGCGGCGAGAACGGATGTGGCGAAGCAGATCCGTGTGCTGGTGAAAGAGCATTCGGTGGACCGGATCCGGGAGCGCACGGGGGCGCCGCCGGAGCAGGACATCGAGGTCGTGCGGGAAGAATCGGTCCACGAATACCTGCAAGATGTGAAGATCGTCGATCAGCGCGTGGATGAAGCGACCGGCACCTGTTCCAGTGTGGCGGTGATGTCGAAGAGCCGCATCGCCCCGAAGCCCGGACTCCCCCTCGACGACGTGTCGTCCAAACCCTAGGAGCCAGCGGCGTTCTTGAGCACCTAGAGTTCCATCGGGAGGCCCCGGTGTAACCTCAAGAAAGCTCATCCGGTTATGTGGGCAAGGAGAGGACCGTTCTATGTTGGCTTGACAACGCCTGCAACGCGGATGGATTCAAGATGGTGATGGACCGGCCATCCATCTTAATAAGGCTGTCGTCTCGAAACTGGCCAAGGATGGTCGTGACGGTTTCTCGAGCGCAGCCGATGAAATTCCCCATTTCGTGATGAGTGAGTTTCGAGCGGAGACGGATGCCGGGGTCTTGCGCAGACCCGGCCGTCTTGGCGAGGTCCAGCAGGAGATGTGCCAGTCTGGCCGGAACATCCCGGCAGACTAAATCTTCGATGCGGCTCTCCAACCTGCGGAACTTGAATCCAATGAGTTTGTTGAGCCGCAGGGTGAGATCAGGATGCCTCTGTAAGCAGCGCTCGAAATCCTGGCGGCTGAGGGCGCAGATGACGACATCGTCCAGAGCCTCGGCCGCCATTTCGCGCGGAGAGCCTTCGAGGGCATCAAGTTCGCCGAAAATATCCCCTGGCTCCAGAATCTCGAAAGTGACGGCTTTGCCGGTGACCGAGCTACTGGAGATTTTGACTCGGCCTTTCTTGAGGAGAAAAACACTGTTGCTTGGATCGCCCGGCAAGTAGATGGGCTGTCGCTTCTTAATCTCCTGGATCTTCGTGATACGCGCGATCTCTCCGAGTTCGGTTTGGCTGAGACCCGAGAAGAGATTGATGTTGTTGAGATATCGGAGTTTCTTTTGCCAGGGGGTCATCGGAATTCGTCTCTCCTCCCGATTCAGGCTCATAACAGCTTCTGCCATAGAGACCTCCCGGCACGAGGAATTAATAAATAATGCGGCAGCTTAATTCCACTCCTTAGATAAAATCAAGCCCGAGCCCGCTCGGCCTGTGAGGAATAGGCCGAAGGGGAGAATCGCGAGCATTGGTTTTGTAAGCCACCTCACAGAACTGCCGTCCAATTTCCGCCCATATTTCTGCCGCACGACGGATGGATGGTGATGATGGTGGTAATGGTCCTGCGCCAGGATGAACCAGTATGAAACCAGTATGAATATGAGCGCGGCTTGTGGTACAACGAGGCCGTTGGTGGGAGAATCGAAGACCCAGGAATGGGAGGATTGAAATATTCGGATGAAATTTAGTATGGAAGAAGTGTGACTTCAATAGCTCTAACCCTCAGGTTGAGAAAGGAGATTGAGGAAATATGGAACGGATTTCATGGAAGCGTGATTCAGTATCTTGCCTCCCGGTTCTCGCGGCCTTCGTGGTCTTCATCAGCGGACTCATTGTGACGGGGACCGTGCTGTCCCAAGACCAGGCGCCGACTGGTCCGGTTGGCTGTCGATCGTTTGAACAATCGGAGGACATCCCTGGGTGCCCGGTGCCGGCGGAGTATGCGGGCAAGCACATGCCGAAAGGCGGCTGGACCAATCCGGACATGATCAGCAAGGGGGAAATCATTTTTCAAGCGATTTGCGCGGAATGCCACGGGAAGGAAGGTAAACCCAAGCTCGCCGGGGCCAGAAACTTTCGGGATGCAAAGAAAATGAACGCCATCAATGACTTCTACTGGTTCTGGCGTGTGTCTGAAGGGATTCCCGGCACAAAAATGCCTCCGTGGAAGGGGGCGCTGACGGAGGAACAGCGCTGGCAGGTGATGGCCTATGAGCACAGATTTTCCCACGACCTAAAGGCCGAGGCCCATACCCATCCCGGGTTGGATGGCGCGGCGCAAAAATAAGGCGAAGGCCTACGAGCTCCTGTCGGCTGGTTTCAGTACTTGAAGGAGGCAGCGAGAATGAATGCCACACGTCAACATCCACAGGGCCTGAGTCCGGAAGAGGAGCAGAAGGAGCTCGATTTCAAGGTCCGCGTTGAGCTGCTGAAGAGCGAAGACGAGGCGCTCCGGGAAAATGCTGCGGTCGAGCTGGGATGTGTCGGGGACCTGCGAGCGGTGGAGCCGCTGATGGAGGCGCTCCGCGACAAGGAATGGCCCGTGCGATTCGCGGCGGCGGAGTCGCTGGCGCACCTGCCCGATGTGCGCGCGGTGGGGGCGCTGGTCGAGTGCATTGCAGATAACCACGGAGGGGTTCGAGATAAGGCCGGGTGCGCGCTGCAGGCCATCGGTGAGCCTGCGGTGGAGCCGCTGATCGCGGCGCTCAATCACGAGAGGGCGGAGGTTCGCAAGCAAGTCATCTACATCCTCGGCGAACTGCGGCGCATCCTCGGCGAGCCGATGGACTTGCATGCGGCCGAGCCGATGCTGAACGCGTTGAAAGATCCGGTCCCCGCCGTGCGTGAAGCCGCTGCGGCCTGTGTGCGTGAGTTCAAGCTTTCCCACGCGGAAGTGCGAGTCGTGGAGGCCCTCAAAGATGAGCGGTTCGGGACGCGATTCTATTCCGTCCAGAAACTGACCGATGTCGCGCGGTCGAGCGACAGCGGAAAGGACTCCGCCCTTCCTCATCTGATCGGCGCGATCGAAGATCCGCAGATCGGGCCGGTGGCCGCCGAAGGACTCGGCACGATCGGCGACCCGAGGGCGGTGGAGCCGCTCCTGGCGTCGATTGAGAGAGACGACATGCGGCAGATCGGGGTGACCGCCCTCCTCAGGATCGGAGAGCCCTCGGTGCTGCCGCTGATCGGGAAGATGAAGAGCGAGAATCCGGCCCTGCGCGCGGAAGTCGCCTGGGGTCTTGGGATGCTGAGGGACCCCCGTGCCGTGGAGGCCTTGGCCGCCGCAAGCGAGGACGAGGCGGCAGAGGTCCGACGGAATGCCGTCATGGCGCTTGGGCTGATCCGGGATGCGCGGGCGGTCGAGCCATTACTCAAGGCATTAGCCGACGATTCGTTGGCTGAGGAAGCGAAGGATTCGCTGGTCCCGATCGGAGAGCCGGCCGTCGAGCCCCTACTCGCGAAGCTGGAAGGTTCCTCGGGCAGGTTGCGGCGCGACATCCTCTGGGTGCTCGGCATGATCCGTGACCGGCGGGCAGTCGAATCGTTGATCGTGGCGCTCAAAGACGACGACCCGGAGATCCGTGCGGTGGCCATCCAAGGACTGGGGTTCGTTCGAGACGAACGCGGCGTCGCCCCCTTGATCGAAGCCATGCGGGAGGACCGATTTGCCAACAATGTCGTGCAGGCATTGGCCGATATCGGCGAGCCGGCGGTGGAGCCGCTGATTGCGGCGATGGAGTCGTCGGAGCAAGATCTGTTGGTTCGACAAAAAGCGGCAAAGACTCTGGGAATGATCAAGGATGCGCGGGCCGTGGATCCCCTGATCCATGCGCTTCAAGACCCGGTGCTGCGTCACGCGGCGGCCACGGCGCTGGTCGAGTTCAGGACTGTGGCCACCGTGCGGCTGATCGAGGTGATGCATGATGAAAATCCTGACATCAGGGCGCATGCCGCGGCGGCGCTGGGACACCTGATGGATGGACAAGCGCTGCCGGCGTTGCTGTTGGCCACCGGCGATCCCGAACCGTCTGTTCGCGCGCAGGCGGCCCGCGCCTTGGGCCGGATGGAGGACAGGCGGGCGCTGCCCGAATTGATCGCTGCGCTGAAAGATTCGGATTGCGGGGTCCGGGTCGAGGCCGTGCGGGCCTTGGGTTTTCTGAAGGAGAAGCAGGCGGTTGGTCCGCTCATCGAGCTGTTCGCCGACGATGAGCTGAGGGGAGATGCCTCTGAGGCCTTGTTCCAGATCGGGGTCCCTGCCGTCGAGCCCTTGATTGCGGCGCTGGCGAAACCGGATGCGGATGCCGAGCGACCGTCCGAGTCGTCGCCGGCAGAGTTGGAATCTCAGCCTGCCGTGAAGTCCGGCGAAGCCGGAGCGGTTGTTGTGGAGGCGCCTCCATCGAAATCGCTCGAATCGGTGATCCCTGTGAGCTTCAACCCTGAGCCGTCGTCGGACGCCCCCGAAAGAGAGCGTGAGTCCGGGAGAGAGGCGCAGGCAACCGAAATGACCGAGCCGGCGGGCGAGTTGGAAGAGTCTGCCTCCGACAATTCCTGGATGCGACGAAAAGAGGCGGCTTGGACGTTGGGAATGATCCGCGACAAGAGGGCCGTGGAACCGCTCATCGCCGCTCTGAAACGCGACTTGCACCAGGTTCGTATGAGCGCGATCGAGGCGCTGGGCCGGATGGAGGCTGAAGCCGCGGTGGCGGCCCTGATCGACGTGGTGAAGACCGACGGGCGACTCCGTAAATTGGCGGCAGAGTCGCTGATCTTAATCGGGGATCCCGCGTATCACCCGGTGTTCGCCTTGAAGGAGAGCGAGCTGGATCCGGATCTGCGGGCGGTGGCAATGTGGATTCTGGAAGGGATCGGTCGACTGGCCTGTGAGGCGGATGAACAGGAAGCGGCAGGACCGTCGAAAGATTTGATCCGCGAGCTCGACGAGATCTATTGAAATCCCATGCTTTTGAGAAACCGCGTGGACGGATGAAAAAGAGGAAAGGAAATGTTGGTAACTGTAAGACAGCTTACAGAGTCAATTTATCCTGGATGGGTATACTCTCCCGCCTTTAAGAATCGTAAAGGTGGGTCGTTATGTCGTTATTAACGTTATTAAAATGGTAGGTCCTTCGGTTGGATTGGATTGGATTGATTTCGAAGTTCAATGTGAGGTCGTTTTTTCCTAAGGGGAGGGATGTCATGATGAGGAAGAGGGAGAGGACAGGAGTGGAGGACCGGTCGCGAGGCTGGTCGGGGACCATTACCGGGTTGAAGTCCCGTCATGGAGCCTTCGGGATCATGTTCGGAGCGCTCGCGGCCTTCGGCCTGATGTCCGCGTCGTGGGCCGAGGCGTCGGACTTCGCGGTGAGGGCGACCGGCGTGTCCG
>SWDL01000106.1 GCA_005116795.1 Nitrospira sp.
TCCTGCTCGCCTTCCAGCCGGGACCGGTCGAGGAGATCCGCGCGGTCGGCGCTCCGGTCTTGACCCCCTGGTATGACATCGCCCAAGCCCGGATCCAGTTTGCCGGCGGATGCGTGGCGAATCTCACGGCCAGCCGTGTCTCAGAGGCGCCGTCTCGGACGATTCGCCTCTTCCAGCGAGACGCCGCGATCACGATGGATTATCATACCCGTCAAGGCACAATCTCACGGGCGCACCACCCGACGGAAGGAGCATCGGGGATTGAGACGGAACCTCTGACCGGCGGAGACGGCGAGCCCCTGAAACTCGAGCTGGAGTCGTTCATCCGCTCAGTCGTCACCGGCGCGCCTCCGGTCGTGTCGGGAGAAGATGGAACGGCCGCTCTGGAGTTGGCGCATCGGATCTTGGGCGCGATCGAAGAGTTCCTTCGCCGCCTCCATCATGCGTAGCCTCAACCATTCGGGAGCGTGATGCCCCGGATTTTCATCATCACAGGAGAGGCGTCCGGAGATCTCCATGGGGCCCACCTGGCCCAGGCGCTCCGAGAGGCTGATCCGAACGTCGAGCTGCACGGGGTGGGCGGTCCTCACATGGCCGCCGTCCCGGTCACGTTGCTGCCCGGGATCGAACGGGTGGATGTGATCGGGGTACCGGGTCCCAAAGCGGTGATGGCGGCGATCGGCAATCTCCGCCGGATGGCCGAGCACCTGCGCGCCACGACGTGGGACGTCGTCGTGCTCGTCGATCATCCGGGGACCAACCTTCGGCTGGCGCGCTTCGCGAAGCAGGCGGGACATCGGATCGTCTATTACATCGCGCCGCAGCTCTGGGCCTGGCGTCCCGGCCGCATCCGGCAGATGCAACAGTACGTGGACCACGTGGCGGTGATCCTGCCGTTCGAGGCGGAGTTGTACCGGAAGGCCGGTGTCCGCTGTACCTTCGTCGGCCACCCCTTGCTGGACACCGTTCCGACGACCTATGATCAGGCTGAATTCCGACGACGCTTCGGTCTGACGTCGGCCGGGCCGGTCATTGGATTGCTGCCGGGGAGCCGTGAGCAGGAGATCCATCGCCTCCTGCCGCTCCTCCTGGAATCGGCCGGGGCGCTCAAGCAGGAGTTTCCAAACCTGGAGCTGGTGCTTGCGCAGGCGGGCTCCGTTTCTGAAGAATGGTTGAATGGTCCCATCCGGGCGTCGGGCCTCCCAGTCACCATCGTTCGGGATCAGGCGAATGAGGTGATGGCGGCCTCGGACTTGCTGTTGGTGGCCTCCGGGACCGCCACTCTGCAGGCCGCGATCGTCGGCACCCCTATGATCATCACCTATCGGACGTCCTGGGTGGGGTGGCAGATCGCAAAACGGCTGGTTCGGGTACAATGGGCGGGGCTGGCCAATCTTGTGGCCGGTCGGGAGATTATTCCGGAATTGATTCAATCGAATGCCACGGTTGACCGGATGGTGAGCGAAGCTCTGCGACTGCTCCGGGATCGCCCCGCTTGGGAGCGGATGCGCGGCGAACTGCGCGCGGTCCGTGACGCGCTCGGCACGCCGGGCGCCTCAAGGCGAGCAGCCCAAGTCGTGCTCTCGGAGTGCCGCGCATGACCCTGTTTCTCCGATTGCTCCGCTATCTGCTCCGGCACCGCGTCCGGCTGGGGGCGGCCTTGGCCTGTTCCGCATTGGTCGCGGCCATGACCGGCGCGTACGCCTGGCTGGTCCGTCCCGTGCTCGACGGGATTTTTATCGCCAAGGATCAAACGCTCTTGCTCGTGCTCCCCTTGACGATTCTTGCTGTGGCGGTGCTCAAGGCCGTGTTCAACTATGGACAAGCCTACCTGATCAATCATGTCGGCAATCAAGTGGTTACTGAGATCCGCGAAGAACTGTTTCTCCAATTAATGCGATTGCCGGTAGGTTTTCACGACAACATCACGTCCGGACGCCTGATGTCCCATGTGTTCAACGACGTCAGTCTCATGTCGAGCGCCGGCGCCGGGGTCTTGCGTGAGTTGTTCCAGCAGGGGTTGACGTGCCTGGCTTTGATCGGAGTGCTCTTCTATCAAAACTGGAAACTCGCGGCCGTGTCCATTATCGTGGCGCCCTTGTCGATCTATACGATCCTGCGCCGAGGGAGACGGTTGCGCACGTTGGCGACTCGGGGGCAGGAGACCGTCGGCGACATGGCGTCCGCCGTGCAGGAGTCCTTGTCCGGCATTCGAATCGTGAAGGCGTTCGGGCGTGAAGAACATGAAGGCGCACGCTTTCGGCACATCAATCGATCGTATTTTGGGCTCAGCATGAAAGGGATTCAGGTCTCCTCGCTGGCGACCTCTCAACTCGAAGTCATCGGGGTGATCGGCGTCGCGGCCATCATTTGGTATGGCGGGTATCTCGTGATCACGGGAGCCATGACCGCCGGAGCCTTCTTCTCTTTCTTGACCGCCATGTTCCTCGCCTACTCGCCTCTGCGCCGTCTCGGGACCACCAACAATACGGTTCAGCAGGCGCTGGCCGCGGCCGAGCGGGTCTTCGCGGTGCTCGATCTTCCCAATGAGCAGGATCGGGATCGCGGCCGTGAGGATCTTCCCGTGATTCGGCAGAGCCTGGAGTTCCGGCACGTGACCTTCCGGTATGAAGGGCATGATCGTGAGGCTCTGGCCGACGTCACCCTGACGGTGGGCGCAGGAGAGAACGTGGCCCTCGTGGGGAGCAGCGGCAGCGGAAAGTCCACCCTCGTGAGTTTAGTGCCGCGATTCTACGATCCGACTGCCGGCGCCGTTCTAATCGATTGCCGGGATATCCAGGGCTGCACCCTCCGGTCGCTCCGGGCGCAGATCGGGATTGTCTCTCAGGATACGGTGCTGTTTGATGACTCGGTCAAGAAGAACATTGCGTATGGGAGACCGGCGGCGACCGAGGCCGAGATCGACGCGGCTGCGAAGGCCGCCTATGCCCATGACTTCATCCAACGCCTCCCCAACGGTTATGACACCATGATCGGTGAGAACGGCGTGAAGCTTTCCGGCGGTGAACGGCAACGTTTGGCCATCGCGCGGGCCATTTTGCGGGATCCTCCGATTCTGATCCTGGACGAAGCCACGTCCGCGCTGGATTCGGAATCCGAACGGATCGTGCAGATGGCGATTGCAAACGTCATGAAGAATCGCACGACGCTGATCATTGCGCACCGGCTCTCCACGATTCAAAAGGCCGACCGGATCGTCGTGATGGATCACGGGCGCATTGCGGAAGTCGGCTCGCATGAGGAACTGCTGAGACGGGGCGGGACGTACAAGCGCCTCCATTCCATTCAATTTCAGGATGTGGCCGATTGAGGCATGAGGCCGCTGACGCGCTCGGCCGATCCCTCGACTGATTCCACAATGGTTCAATGAACCATTGAATCAATGGGTACCGTGTTGACGAGTTGGTTGAAACTGACGCTGCTCCCCCCGATCGGGGCCTGGCTGATTCGCATGATCGGCCGCACGCTTCGCCCGGATGCTCAAAAAAACGGGGCAATCTTTGCGAAGGGACGGGGGCGTCGGCCCGTGATTGCCGCCTTCTGGCATGACCAGCAGCTCTTGATGCCGCTGTTCTATCGAGGTCCCGGCGCGTCCGTCCTGATCAGCCGCCATCGGGACGGCGAGTTGATCGCGCGCATTCTTGCCCGATTCGGAATGGAGGCGGTTCGGGGTTCCACCACTCGTGGAGGGCCTGCCGCCTTGCGGCGCCTGATCGAACTGGGGCGGCTCGGACGTGATCTCATTCTGACGCCCGATGGACCCCGAGGTCCCCGGCATGTGGCGCAGAAGGGAGCGGTGTTGTTGGCGCGGGCGACCCAGCTGCCGATCGTGCCGGTGGCCGTGGCCTACTCAAAAAAAAAACCTTCGCCAGTTGGGACCGCTTCCAATTGCCGATGCCGTTCAGCCGGAGCGCGTTCCTGGTCGGCCGGCTGATATCGGTCCCCTCAGACGCGACGGAGCAGGAGCTTGACGCGAAGTGCGCGGAACTCCAGGACGCCCTCAACCGGTTAACGATGCTGGCGGAGGAGCAGACTCAGACGAATTGACGATTGAGTGATTGAAAGATTGGGGGGATAGAGGCGGTTTCACGCTCTCGCTCCCGCCAATCATGCAATCGGCATTCATCCAATCATACTTTCTCCGATGTGGTACCTCCTCTATAACGGCCTGCTGCTGATCGCCTCACCGATTATTCTGGTCATCCTGCTGGTCAAGAAGCGTTGCCGGCGAGGGTTGCTCGAAAGACTCGGGTTATCTGGTTTTTCTGGTTCATGTGGTTTTTCTCGTTTATCTGGTTGGCTCCGGTCCAAGGAACCACAAAAACCAGAAAAACGAGACAAACTAGATCAACCAGACCAACCGGTTATCTGGGTTCATGCGGTGTCGCTCGGTGAGGCCGTGGCGGTGGTCCCATTCGTCCAGGAGCTGCGGGCCCGGTATCCGCAGCACCGCTTGATCGTCTCGACGGTGACGGAAACCGGGCGGGAAGCGGTCGAGCAGCGACTCCACGGAGTGGCTGAGCATTGTTACGCGCCGCTGGACTTTCCTTGGGTGGTCGCGCGGGTGGTGCGGCTCCTCAATCCCTCCGTGTTTCTCTTTGTCGAAACCGAGATCTGGCCGAATCTGCTCCGTACGCTGTACCGTCGCGGGGTCCCCTCCGTGATGATCAATGGGCGGTTGTCCTCACGCTCCTTCGAGGGCTATCGCCGTATCAGGCCCTTGATCAGCCTGGCGCTGGCGCAGGTCCGTCTCTTTCTGATGCAGTCCGATCGGGACGCCGAACGGATCACCGCCTTGGGGGCCGATCCGGCCCGCGTGGTTCGGGTCGGTAACCTCAAGTTCGACCAGACCGTCGGGGGCGTCACATCCCTGAAGGAGGTCACGCGCGCGGGTCTCGGCATCCGCGAACAGGCTCCGGTGCTGGTGGCAGGGAGCACTCATCCTGGTGAAGAAGAGCAGATTCTGGATGGGTACGAGAGCCTCCTCGCGCACCATCCGGAGACGGCGCTGGTCATCGCGCCCCGGCATATCGAGCGGGCCTCCGATCTCAAGGTCGTGGTGCGGGGCCGCGGACTGGCCGTCCAGCGACGGAGCGAGATGACGGACGGGAGGTCGCTCCCACCGGGGGGAGCCGGCCGGGTCGTGATTCTGGATACGCGAGGAGAGCTCGCGTCGGTCTATCGCCACGCCACGGTGGCTTACGTGGGAGGGACCCTCGTGCCGGTCGGTGGACACAATCTTCTGGAGCCGGCCTTATGGGGAAAGCCGGTGCTGTTCGGCCCCTACACGGACCATTGCGAGGAGCTGGCCTCGCTGCTCTTGGAGGCGGGGGCCGGCGTCCGGATTCGTGATGGTCGGGAATTCGGCGGAGAGGCGGAACAACTCATACGCGATGGAGGGCGGCGTGAAGCCATGGGCCGTGCCGCGTCTCTGGTGGTGACGGACAATCGAGGCGCGCTCCGACGGAGCGTGGAGTTCGTGCAAGGCATCCTGACCTCCGATCGGACCGCGGCCTCTCAAGTGGTCCGAGCATGACCGGCCGTCAGGCGACCGGCGGTCAGGCCTGTTCCGTCTCCTGCTCCGCCGGTGAGCCGATGCGGTCATGGCCCCTTCGGACCTGCCTGACTCCGCTGTCCTGGGTCTATGGCGCGGCCATGCGCCTTCGCGCCGGTGGCTACCGAGCCGGGCTCTTCGCTCGTCATGCGCTGCCCTGTCGGGTCATCAGTATCGGCAACGTGACGGTCGGGGGAACCGGCAAGACGCCCGTGGCCATCTTCGTGGCGTCGCGATTGATCGAGCAGGGCTCTCGCGTCGGAATCCTGAGTCGGGGGTATCGGCGGTCAGGCTCGCAAGTGATGGCCCTGGTGTCGGATGGCCGGCGCACGCTCCTCGGCCCGGATGAGGGTGGGGATGAGCCGTACCTGATGGCCCGGCGATGTCCTCAGGCGGTGGTCGCGGTGGGGGCCGACCGCGCGAGATTGGGCGGGTGGGTGTTGAATCAGTTTCCCCTCGACGTCCTGGTGTTGGATGATGGCTTCCAGCATCTCAGCCTCGATCGTGACGTGAATCTGCTGCTGCTGGACGCCGGCGCGCCGGAGAGTCTGGATCACCTGCTCCCGGCGGGACGGCTCCGCGAGCCGCTCACGGCGGCATCGCGGGCCTCGGCCATCGTGGTGACCAGGGCCGAGACGCCTCAGGGAACCGCAGCCTTGTTGACTCGTCTGGCCCGAGCGCGGGTGCCCGCAAGGCCGACCATTCAGTTGCGATTCTTCCACGAGGCCCTGACGGATCTCCAGGGCGGCGCCGTCACCGCGATCGACGGGATTCGGGGCGCGCGCGTGGTGACCGGGTGCGGCATTGCCGATCCCCGCGCGTTTCGCCGTGATGTCGATCGTTTGCACGTCACGGTCGTGGATGAAGTCACCTGGCCGGATCACCATCGCTATTCGCTTCGAGATGTCGAACGTCTGATGGATGTGGTTCGTTGCGCCCAGGCCGACTATGTGCTGACGACGGAAAAAGATGCGGTCAAGCTGGCGCGACTCGCCCCGGGACACGACGTGGAGCGGCTGTGCCGGGCGGTCCGGCTGGGGATTGAGGTAATGGCCGGCCGGGCGGAGCTTGACCGGCTGCTCAGGGTCCCCCGGACCGGCGCGCAAAGAGACGATCCTGCTTCGCGGCCCTGAGCCCTTCCGTTATACTGACCTGTGAGGTCTGCGTGAACAGAGATCAGATCCGCCGGATCCTGGTTCGGGCGCCGAACTGGATCGGCGACGCGGTCATGTGTGAGCCGGCCTTGGCGGCGCTCCATCGGGCTTTTCCCGAGACGCCGCTGACGCTGCTGGCCCGGTCGACGATCGCCGAGCTGCTCGACGGCCATCCGGCCGTCCAGGCGACGGTGGTCTATGATCACCGTGGGCGGCATGCCGGGCTGTCCGGCAAGTGGCATCTCGCGCGCCGGTTGCGGCGGGATCGCTTTGATCTGGCCGTGCTCTTTCAGAATGCGTTTGAGGGGGCGTTGATGACGTGGATGGCGGGCATCCGGCGGCGATTCGGGTACGCGACCGACGGCCGGTCGATCTTACTCACCCATCCCGTCCTGGTTCCGGATCGGACGCGGCCCGTTCATCAGATTCGCTATTACCATGACATGCTCCGTCGTCTGGGCGTGGAGGGCGACCCGGCGCCGCCTCGGCTGTATCTGAAAGACCACGAAGACCGACGGATGACGGAGCGACTGTCGGCGGCCGGTATCGATGGCCGTGATTTTGTGCTCGGGCTCAATCCCGGCTCGGTCTACGGTGGAGCCAAGCGCTGGTGGCCTGAACGCTTTGCGGATACCGTGGACCGCCTCATCCACGAGGTGGGGCGAGACCGCGCTTGGGTCATCATCGTCGGGGCGCGAGGAGAAGAGGCCTTGGGACAGGAGATTGCCGCTCGGATGAAGGCGAGATCGCTGGTATGGTCCGGGCAGACGACCACCCGGGAATTGATGGGCGTGACCCGCCGGTGCAACCTGTTCCTGACCAACGACACGGGGCCCATGCACATCGCGAGCGCTTTCGGGGTGCCGACGGTGGCGGTCTTCGGGCCGACGGATTGGCGGGTCACCGCGCCCGCCGGACCAGGCCATGAGCTGATTCGATACCCGGTGGACTGCGCGCCCTGCCTCCTGCGCGAATGTCCCATCGATCACCGCTGCATGTCGGGCGTGACGGTCGAGATGGTCTCCACCGCCTCGCTCAAGCTGATGATCCGGCCCCCTGATGCCGCTCTCCCGACCGTGAAGGACTCGGCCAGGGAGCCGGCGTCCACGGCGCGCTCGTCCTGGTTGGCCGGCCGACGCCTGCCGCTCAAGGGCGTGACGGTCTTTCTGGATCGGGACGGAACGCTGAACCATGAATCCGGCTATGTGACGAATCCGCTGGACTTGACCCTCCTGCCCGGAGCGGCGGACACCGTGGCGCGACTCAATCGGACGGGCGCCCGCGTGATCTTGATGACCAATCAGTCCGGCATCGGGCGCGGTCTGGTGACGCCGGAGGTGTTGGAGGCGACGCATGGCCGGCTCAAGGATCTGTTGGCTCACGCAGGCGGCTGGCTGGATGCGATCTACTTTTGTCCCCACCATCCCGACGACGGCTGTCTCTGTCGCAAGCCCGGCGCCCTCATGGTCGAGCGGGCGACACGAGACTTGGGGATCGATCTGACCAGGGCCTATATCGTGGGCGATCAGAGTCGGGACATTGAGCTTGGTCATCGGGTCGGGGTCAAAGCGGTCCTCGTCAAGACCGGCCCAACCAGCGCCCAGGCGCTGGTTCAACTTCAGGAGCGCGGACGTCCTCCCCATCACGTCGCCGAGTCCATCGTCGATGCGGTGTCCTGGATCGAGCAGGACGCGGCAGGGGGCGGACATGAGGCCGTCTCGGCGCAGACGACGTTTGACTGGAGGCCGGCATGATCAGGGTGGCCTGTGTCGGAGCCGGCGCCTGGGGCGCGAACCTGGTCCGCAACTTCGGCGCGATGGGCGCGTTGCAGGTGATCTGCGACGAGGATCCAAACGCGCTGAAGCGGGCGGCGAAGCATTGTCCCGACGTGCCGATGGTCGCCTCCTACGAGCGGGTCCTGGCTGATTCGACGATTGCCGCCGTGGTCCTGGCCACGCCGGCCACCACGCACGCCGCCATGGCCAAACAGGCCCTGCTGGCCGGCAAGGACGTCTTCGTCGAAAAGCCGCTGGCGCTGACCCTCGCGGACGGCCGGGAAGTGGTGGATCTGGCGTCGCGGCTGCAGCGCATTCTCATGGTCGGCCATGTGCTCCGCTATCATCCGGCGGTGGCGGCGCTGGATAGACTGATCGCGAGGGGCGAGCTGGGCAAGCTGCAGTACGCCTATTCGAACCGGCTGAACATCGGGAAGTTTCGGCGGGAAGAGAACATCCTCTGGAGCTTTGCGCCGCACGACATTTCGACGCTGATCCACCTCGTCGGACAGATGCCGACGACCGTGCAGGCGAGCGGAGGGACGTATCTGCAGACCGGCGTGCCCGATGTGACGATGACGCATCTGGAGTTTTCAAACGGGGTGCGCGGCCATATCTTCGTGAGCTGGCTCCATCCGATCAAGGAGCAGCGACTGGTGGTGATCGGCGATCGCAAGATGGCGGTGTTCGATGATCTCGCCAAGGACAAGCTGGTGCTCTATCCCCACGAAGTCTCCTGGGTCGATCGGGCTCCGGTGGCCCATCGGGGCGAGGCCGAAGTGGCGCCTCTGGAGCCGGAGGAGCCGCTGGCGGCAGAGTGCCGGCATTTTCTGGAGTGCGTGGAACGTCGGACGATACCCAGGACCGACGGGCAGGAAGCGCTTCGGGTGTTGGAAGTCCTGCAGGCGAGCTAGCAGTCGCTCGATCGCGACGGGGCGACGGTCTCCCTCGCCTCCCCCTCGCCCCTCGGGGGAGAGGGAAAGGGTGAGGGGCATGCCGGGGTCTGGGTTCATCCGACCGCGGTCGTCGATCAGCCGTCTGAGATCGGATCCGGAACGAAACTCTGGCATTTCTCCCATGTGCTGGCCGGGAGTCGGATCGGCCGGAATTGCATCGTGGGCCAGAACGTGGTGATCGGCCCGCGCGTCTCGATCGGCGACGGCGTGAAAATTCAAAACAACGTGTCGGTCTATGAAGGGGTGACTCTGGAGGACTCGGTGTTCTGCGGACCCTCCATGGTCTTTACCAATGTTATCAATCCGAGGAGCGCGATCCCGCGAAAAGCCGAACTGAAGTTGACGCGAGTGCGCGAAGGGGCCACGCTCGGCGCCAACTGTACGATTGTCTGTGGCGTGACGATCGGTCGGTCCGCCTTTGTGGGGGCGGGCGCCGTGGTCACGAAATCGGCGCCGGACTATGCGCTGGTGGTCGGGAATCCGGCCCGTCGAGTCGGGTGGATGTGCGCCTGTGGGATAAAATTGAAGGTGACAGGAGGCCGCGCCCTATGTCAATCTTGTGAAGCCCGGTACCGGATCACCGCCCGGGAGGGATGCCGCAGGATGGAGTAGCTCCGCGTTCGGGCATGTCCCCGCCGCTCCCCGCGCGCATCGGTGAGGGCGTCTCACGAACCCTCTGACGTTCACGCGCCCCAGTCCACTCGTGACCCAGATCGTGCTGTCTGTCTCAGACGTTCACCGACTGCTCTTCGTCAAGCCCAGCTCATTGGGCGACATCATCCATGCCCTCCCCACACTGGACGCCGTGCGGAATCACTTCACCCAGGCGCGGATTACCTGGTTGGTGAAGCGTGAATGGGCCGCGATCGTCGAGCGCATCGAGGGCGTGGATGAGATCGTGACTGTGGGGCCGGGGCTTCGTGGTTGGCTGCGCGCCGTGCCGCCATTGCGCGCGACCGGGTTCGATCTCGCCGTGGATCTGCAGGGGTTGTTCCGGAGCGGCATGATGGCCTGGTTGAGCGGGGCCCGATGTCGGATCGGCTTTGCCGGTGCGCGTGAATGCAGTCCCTGGTTCTACACGCATCGCGTGCCGGTTCCGACGGCCGACATGCATGCGGTGGACCGCTATGTGCTCGTGGCCGAAGCCCTGGGGATCGGTCGGAAGACGGATCGGGCCTTTCGCTTTAAGCGATGGCCGTCGGATGATCAGGCGATCACCGCCTTGCTCAACCAACAGGGTGTGACGGACCGGCAACGATGGGTGGCGATGAATGTCTCGGCCCGCTGGCCGACCAAACGCTGGCCCATCCAGTCCTTCGCCACGCTGATCGACCAGTTACATGAAGCGGGATTTGGGCCGGTGGTTCTATTGGGAGCACCGAGCGAGCGCGAGGCGGCCGATGCGGTGAGCCGCTTGACGGCGCAGCCGCCGAGCAGTCTTGTGGGGCAGACGGGCATCGGTCTCCTGCCCGCGCTGCTGCGGAAGGCGGCGGTGTTGGTGACGAACGATTCGGGGCCCATGCATGTGGCGGCGGCGGTGGGGACCCCGGTAGTGGCCATGTTTGGCCCGACCAGCCCGGCGAGAACCGGGCCATACGGAGCCTCCCATCAGGCCTTGCGCGCGGGGATTCCCTGTAGCCCTTGTTTCAGTCGGCGCTGTACCAATGTGAGTCGGCTCGAATGTCTGACGGCCATCGCGCCCTCCGAGGTCTTCCGCGCGGTGCAACAAGTATTGCAGGCGAGGGCCAAGGTTGAGGGGTGATGAATATTCTTCTCGTCAGACCCGACGGGATCGGCGATGAGATTCTCTCGCTCCCGGTGGCGTCCGCCCTTCGACAGCTCCGGCCGGAGGCCCGCATCACGTTTCTTTCCAGCGCCTATGCCGCCCCCGTGTTGGCCCATCATCCGGCTCTCGATGAGATTTGGACGGTGGATGGGACGGAATCGTTCGGCCGGCTCGTGGCGCTGTTCCGGAAGGGGATTGATGCGGCGCTGTTCCTCAAGCCCTTTCGTCGGCTCATGATGGCGGCCTGGTGTGCGCGCGTTCCGCAACGGGTGGCCACGGGATATCGCTGGTACGGCCTGTTCGCCAATCATCGGGTCTATGAGCATCGGTCCGATTTCACGAAGCACGAAAGCGAGTATAATCTGGGCCTGCTGCAAGGGCTGGGAATAGAACCGGGGCCGGTCGTGCCCCCGCGCCTGGTTGTGACGTCGGAGGAACAGGCCTGGGCGGAGGCAGCCGTCGCCTCGATCCAGTCGCCCAGGGT
>SWDL01000107.1 GCA_005116795.1 Nitrospira sp.
CGGCGTACGGAGGTATGTCATCACAAACGGCATCCCACGGTTCGTGCTCACCGACGATCACGGGCAGCGGCAAACGCAAGCCAGCTTCGGATTCAAGTGGAACCGGCGAGAGTCCTACGATTCCCCCGCGATGCAGGCGGCGACCCGGGAGTGGTTGGTGCAGCGGTATGGATTCAAGAACGTGGAGGAGATGCGGGAGTATTTCGGGAGCCGGAGGCGGGTGCTTGATGCCGGATGCGGCAGCGGATTCAGCGCGTCCTGTTGGATGACGCCTGAGTGGAGGAACAGCGGACAGGCGGAGTGGGTCGGGGCAGACATTTCGTCGGCCATCGATGTGGCGCAGGACCGACTCGGGGACTTGCCGGGAACGCATTTTGTTCAGGCCGACATCCTCCAACTGCCATTTCGTGACAAGACCTTCGATACCATCTTCTCGGAGGGGGTCCTGCATCACACGCCCTCGACCGAGCGAGCCTTGAAGGCGCTGGCCCATCTGCTGACGCCAGGTGGAGAGATGCTCTTTTACGTCTATCGAAAGAAGGGGCCGGTCAGAGAATTCACCGACGACTGGGTCCGCGACGCCCTCTCGGGCATGAGTCCGGAGGAGGCCTGGGCGGCGCTGCGGCCGCTGACTCAACTCGGGCAGGCCCTGGCGGAACTGCATACCGAGGTCACCGTCCCTGAGGATATTCCCTATCTTGGGATCAAGGCCGGCCGATACGACGTGCAGCGGCTGGTGTACTGGCACTTCGCAAAAATGTTTTGGCGGCAGGAGTGTTCGTTCGAGGAAAACCATCACGTGAACTTCGACTGGTATCACCCGCGCTACGCGCACCGTCAGACGCGCGAGGACATCCAGCGTTGGTGCGACGAGGCCGGACTCTCGATTCGCTACTGTGATGAACAAGAGAGCGGGTTTACGGTTCGGGGGGGGAAGGACTAACTCATGTGCGGCATTGCCGGGGTCTGTCATCTGAACGGCGAGCCCGTCTCATCGACGCTGCTCAAGCGGATGTCCGACAGCCTCGCCCATCGGGGCCCTGATGGCGACGGGCAGTTTGCTGAGGGACCGATTGGCCTGGGGCACCGGCGTTTGGCCGTCATTGATCTGTCTGTCGCTGCGCGGCAGCCGATGATGTCGTCTTGCGGCCGCTATGTCCTGATTTACAACGGAGAGATCTACAACTTTCAAGAGCTCCGCACGGAGCTGGAAGCCAAAGGGCATTGGTTCCGTTCCAGAACCGATACCGAGGTGGTGCTGAATGCCTTCGTCGAATGGCAGGAGAAGGCGCTGGATCGTCTCAACGGCATGTTTGCCTTCGCCGTGTGGGACCGTCGGCTCCGCCGATTGTTTCTGGCACGGGATCGGTACGGCGTGAAGCCACTGTATTGGTATCACCGGAACGGCGTGTTCATCTTCGGGTCTGAAATCAAGGCGATCCTGGAACATCCTCAAGTCTCTCGCGCGGTATGCCACGAAGCTCTTAACGAGTACTTCACCTTCCAGAACATTTTTTCGGATGTCACCCTGTTCGAAGGCGTGCGCCTGCTCCCGCCCGGCTCAACCCTCACCTTGGAGACCGATTCCACGAGCGGGCCCCAGATCCATCGCTATTGGGATTTCCCCTGTCACGGCGATGCCCCGGACATGCCCGAAGAAGAATGGGCCGAGCGGCTCTACGACTCCTTCGTGCACGCGGTGACGAGGCAGCTCGTCAGCGACGTGCCGTTGGGGGCCTACCTGAGCGGCGGGCTAGACTCCGGGGCCATCACCTCGGTGGCGGTCAAGAATCTGCCGAGATTGGTCACCTTCACAGGAGGATTCGACCTCACCTCGGCGTCAGGCCTCGAACTGGGGTTTGATGAACGTCAGGGTGCGGAGATCCTGTCCAATCTGTGCAAGACCGAACACTACGAAGTGGTCATGCACGCCGGCGACATGGAAAGCGTCATGCCGGAGCTGATCTGGCATCTGGAAGACCTGCGGGTCGGGCAATGCTATCCCAATTACTACGTGGCGCGGCTGGCCAGCAAATTCGTCAAGGTTGTGCTCTCGGGGATCGGCGGAGACGAGCTGTTCGGCGGCTATCCCTGGCGGTACTTCCGTGGGGTGAACAGCCAGGATCGAGAGGACTACTACCGCCGGTACTACGCATTCTGGCAACGGTTGGTGCCCGACGAACACAAGCCTCGGCTGTTCAATGCTCCGACCATGCGGAAGATCAACGGCCACTCGACGTTCGACGTGTTTCGCAACGTCTATGAGACCTGGACCGGAGCGTTGAACACCAACGACGATTTCATCAACGCGTCACTGTATTTCGAGCTGAAGACCTTCTTGCCGGGCCTCTTTATCGTCGAGGACAAGCTCAGCATGGCCCACTCCCTCGAGACCCGCGTGCCGTTCCTCGACAACGAATTGGTCGAATTAGCGCTGCGCATTCCCATTCGCTATCGCGTCCGAGACCTCGATCAGGCCGTACGGGTTGATGAAAACCAGCCGGGGAAGCGGTTGCTGTACGAAATGGGGATGCGGAACGGGAAAACCGTGCTGAGGAAAGCGATGGGCAGGCTGATTCCCAAGGAAATCACCGAGCGGACCAAGCAGGGATTTAGCGCGCCCGACGCGAGTTGGTTTCGAGGAGAGAGCATCGACTATATCAATCGGCTGCTAAGGAGTCCGAAGGCGCGGGTGTATGACTACCTGACGCCGGACTATGTCCATGGCGTGTTGGATGATCACTGCGCCGGACGCGTGAATCATCGGTTACTGATCTGGTCCTTCTTGAGTGTCGAGTGGTGGCTCCGGCAATTCATGCCCGTCTAGCGCGAGAGGGAGGAGGCTGCAACGTCCATGCTGTGCGACGCCGAAAGCTTGATCGTGCGAGAGCTGTTCGAGAAGTACGGTTACAGCCATCAGGATACGGCCAAGGTCTACCTGTTCCACAAGACGCTCCAGGACTGGCAGGTGTCGTTCCTCTACAAGGCTGGACTGAAACCACACCATGATTTTCTCGATGTCGGCTGTGGATGGTTGCGCCTGGCGGTTGCGCTCCTGCCATACCTCGAGGAAGGGCGGTATCACGGCGTTGATGCAACTCAGCGCAACCTGGATATCGGCCGGGAATTGCTGTCGACGCTCGGAGTTCGGCAGCAGCCTCAGTTGCTCTGCGACGCGAACTTTGCCTTTGAGCGCTTCGCCAAACAATTCGACGTTGTGTTGTGCCATGCCGTCTTGACGCATTTGAGTCACGCGCAGATCGAGCAATGCTTCGAGAATCTGTCGAAGGTCATGAAGCCCGGTGCCATGGGTTTCTTCACGTTCTATCTGGCGGAGCAGGATTCCGAGCGATCACAGATCTATCGCTTGGCCGACGGGGAGACGCTGGAGTTCTCCAGCGTCTTCGTCTCCTTGAAGTATTTTCACTCCCTGTTCAAGCGGTTGGATCTCAAATGGGACTATCTCAAGGGGGAACGCCATCCAACCGGACAACAGGTCATCCGGGTGCGGTTCACCGGCAGTCCGGCGCAGACGGTGGTCCCTGAGACGGCGGCGGACCTCTCGACGACTAAGCCTGAAGCGAAATCGGCAGTGGGCGTGATCAGCCGACGGTCGGAACGGCTCAGTGAGCAGGAAGCGCCTGGCACCTATCATTCCGTGCTGGTCACTCCGGGCCCCTATGGCGTGCTTGAACTTCCCCGGTTGCGAGACGAGGTCTTGAATCGTGGGTATGCGGTGGTGCCCAGGTTTTGTTCGGAATCCGATAGCGTGAGGATTCGCGAATTCTGGCATCGCCATGCCATGCCGCCCGGCAAGAAGGGATATTGGATCGGGCGATCGGATTTCGCCATGCACGCGCTGCCCGGCCGGCATGAGGCGGGTGGAGAGCGATGGCCCGTCGACCTGCGTTATGAGTGCCTGTTCTGGAATCGCCCCGTCCACCGACTGAGTTACGAGATCGCCTGGGCGGCCAATGCGCTGAGAAACGCAGTCCTCGGTCTTCCCATTCACGCCTTTCTCCACCCGCTGGATGGGTTTGCCGCGTCCTATCGTCCGACCAGGTCCGATCGTGGGAGTGCCGGGGTGCCCGCTCATGCGGATCACTGGGATTCCAGTCAGCCACGCCTGATTCAGAACTCACTCCTCCTCTCCCGAGCGGGTGTGGACTATGCGGGGGGCGGAATGATTTTGGCGCTCAAGAACGGGCATCGGGTGAATGTCTATGAGGACGAGCAGATGCAACCCGGCGATCTGTTGATTTGGGATCAGGAACTGACTCATGAAGTGCCGCCGGTGACGGAGTCGAATCCGAACGATCCGCGCGCCGGATTCTGGCGCATCTTGATGCCGATCCATCTCGTCGTGTCGCGTCAGGAATTGTGGCGTCCGGGGATGGTGGATCATCCGGACGGGGCGTCCGAATCGGCGCCGGTGTGCGTTCAAGGACCCGGCGTGCGCGAGTCGGCAGGGAGGGCGGCGCAGAGATGAGTCGTTCCGAGGATGGGCAATCTTTTCCCAGCGGTGGGCACACCCGGAAGTCTGAGGAGCGGACGCGCGCCTCGCTCTGTGGAGGTGGAAGGAATCAACCGTCTTTTAGAGAGTTTGCACAGGTGGAATTTACGGAGAGTTCCGATATGACCCCTCAGGATATGGCACAGGTCTTGTACGGTCATCGAACAGTCTTTTCCTGGACGGTCGCGCTGAACAGGGGCACAGATGCACATCGGTTCACACAGCTTGACTGAGCGGGTCTTCGTCATCGCTGAAATCGGCGCGAATCACGAAGGCTGCCTCGACGAGGCTAAACGCCTCATCGAGGCGGCCGCGAGGTGTGGGGCCGACGCCGTCAAGTTTCAGACCTATCGGGCGGACAAGATCGTGGCCGCCAGTGAGACGCAACGGCGCGCCCACTTTCGGCGACTGGAACTGGCCGACGAGGCTTTCGAGACGCTCGCCCACGTCGCCATGGAGTATGGGGTGATGTTTCTCTCGACTCCGTTTGACGTCGAGAGTGTGGACCTCCTCGATCCGCTGATGCCTGCGTTCAAGATCGCGTCAGGGGATCTGACGGCGGCGCCGCTCGTCGCCCACATCGCGGCGAAGGGGAAGCCGATCCTCCTGTCGACCGGCATGGCCGACATGGAAGAGATCTTCGACGCCGTTGAGGTGATCGAAAGGGCGAGTCCCTGTGGGACCGGGGCTCCGCTCGTGCTGCTCCATTGCGTGTCGTCCTATCCGACGCCCGATGCGTCCGCCAACCTGAACGCCATCCCCTATCTGCGGGACCGAACCGGAAGGTCCGTCGGGTACTCGGATCATACGCTGGGGATTGAAGCCTGCCTGGCTGCGGTCGCGCTTGGCGCCCGCGTCATCGAAAAACATTTTACCTCCGACAAGACCCGCACCACGTTCCGGGATCACCAGTTGTCGGCCGATCCGGCCGATCTCGCGCACCTCGTCAAAGGCATCCGCCGAGTGGAAACCATGCTCGGTGAGGCGGGCAAGGCCCTTCGTGAGGTCGAAACGCAGAATCGTGTGAGCATGCGCCGGAGCCTGGCTGCTCGCACGGCCATTCACAAGGGTGAGGTCATCACCCCGGCGATGTTGACGATCCTGCGACCAGGCACGGGATTGCCCCCCTCGAAGATGCATGAGGTGATCGGGTTGCGAGCGATGAAGGATCTGGTTCCGGGAGAGTTGCTCACTCTGGACGCATTGACGGAGATGGAGTCATGCGCCACGTAACCGAGTGTGCCCTCTGCGAGCAGGGGGGGACTGAGTTGTTGATGGATCTTGTTCGGATTGAGGGGAGCCCCTACGGTTTGGCTTCCCTACAAGGTCAGGCTGCTCAGTTCGTGGTCTGTCGAGCCTGCGGTTTCGTCTTTCAAAACCCGACACTTGACGAGGGAGAGCTGGCCACTTTGTACCAGGGAGAATACCGAACGACTGACCCGCCCGACGAGTATCTGGAGAAGCAAAGCCAATTGGCGGTGATGCTGTGCGACTGGATCGAGAGCGTGATCCCTGGATCATGGCCGTATCGGCGCGTCCTGGACATTGGCTGCGGCGCAGGGTGTTTTCTTGCCGAGTTCGCCCGGAGGGGGTGGGAGGCGGTCGGCATTGACGGCAGCGCCCGTTGGACGGAATGGGGGAGGCGGCGCTTCGGTCTGGATCTACGCGCGGGATTGTTCGGGCAGGAAGGGATGCCCGGCGAACAGTTTTCGCTAGTGCTCTTCTCTCATGTGATCGAACACCTGCCGACCCCTCTGGCCACGCTCCAGGCGATCCGTCGCTGCCTGGATCCCAACGGCGTCCTCTTTGTGGGAGCTCCGAATGTCCTGTTGCCGCCGACTCACGGATTGGAACGCAATTTCATGGCCGGCCCGCATGTCTGTGCCTACTCACCCCGAAGTATCCGCCGGATATTGGCGAAAGCGGGGTTTGAGGTGTGCGTGCAGGATAACTGGGTTCCACGGGGGTTGAGGGTCGTCGCAAAGCCGACCATCGAGCCCTATCGTCCGGCGGCGCACGACAATGACGATTGGAAGGTCATTGCCCACCTATACGACGGCTTGACACGAGGGCGTGACGCCGGGTGCTTTGCGAACAATGTGGCGGCCCTGATCCCTCAGGACTTTCTCGTCCTCGATGAAATCAGCAGGAAAGTACCGACTGGAACGCATCGCATACAGAGGGAGAATGGACGGATCGTCAACATCGAGGTGGGGCTCCCGTCGGGCTCCATGCCCTTGCTGAATGTGTCGCCCCTGCAGTCGGAGGATCGGCGGATCGGAGAGCATGGTCCGGACATTGCCGAAGGCGGCATCGTCGTCCTCATCGGCCTGGGATTCGGAGAGTATGCGTTGAGCCTCCTTCCTCTCTTGGAGCGTTACAACGCCAGACTCGTCATTTATGAGCCGGATGCGTACGTCATGCGGACCGCATTGGCGGTGCGAGATCTGACGACCCTTCTGCGATCGAAGCGAGTCCGACTCTGCGGCGGGCCGGGAATCAGAATGACGGGAACAACACACAGGTGGTTGAGGGCGGCGACGAACATTGCCTGGCGCACAGATCCAATGATCAATAGGGCGCTGTATCGAACCCTCTATGAGCCTGCGCAGCGGGCATTCGAGCGGTGGTGTGACCATCTTCAGGAGGTAGCGGCCTAGAGTGTTCGGGCGGTTGCCGAGGGAACGACAGCAGAACTACGGAGTGCAAGGATGCGCTGGAAACCGACGACAGGACCCTTTGCGGTGGACGGGCAGGAGGGCGAGGCACAGATGACGTCAGCAC
>SWDL01000108.1 GCA_005116795.1 Nitrospira sp.
TCCCCGCAGCCACACGTTTTGTTCGCGTTCGGGTTGATGAATTTGAACGAGCCGCTCACCAGATCCTTCTGAAAATCGAGCCGGGTCCCCTGGAGATAGATGGCGCTTTTGGCGTCGATGATCACTTTCACCCCATCGAACTCGAAGATCTGATCATACGGCCCGATCTTTTCATCGAAGTTCAGGGTGTAGCTGAGGCCCGAACAGCCGCCGCCCTTGACGCCTAACCGGAGCCCGCCCTCCGTGATCCCTTGCACGTTCAAAAGCCGCTTGACCTCTTGGAGCGCCGCGTCGGTCAATGTCACGACCGGCGCATGGCTGGTGGTCATATCCATCGTGGTTCTCCTCCGGATTCGTCGGGTTCGCCCGCCGCGTTCGACTTACCGTCCGTCTCCCGACTTCTTCTTATAATCGGCCAGCGCCGCCTTAATGGCGTCCTCAGCCAACACCGAGCAATGGATCTTCACCGGCGGGAGGTTCAGCTCCTGCACGATGTCCGTATTCTTGATCTCGCCGGCTTCTTGAATCGTTTTCCCCTTCAGCCACTCAGTGGCCAGGCTGGAACTGGCGATGGCAGAGCCGCACCCGAAGGTCTTGAATCGGGCGTCGACGATTTTCTCGTTCTCCACCTTGATCTGCAACTTCATGACATCGCCGCACTCAGGCGCTCCGACCATGCCCGTGCCGACGTTCTGATCCTCTTTCGAGAAGCTCCCGATGTTGCGGGGATTAGTGAAATGATCCACGACTTTTTCGCTGTAGGCCATCTTGCCCTCCTGTATCTCGTCGTTGGTGAAGCGTATCTCGTCTCCGACGTTTCACGCTTCACGTGCATCAATGCGCCGCCCACTGCACCGTCTTGAGATCCACGCCCTCTTTCGCCATCTCGTACAGCGGCGACATTTCCCGCAACCGCGTCACCGTCTCGATCATCCGCTTGGCCGCGTAGTCGACCTCGTCCTGGGTATTGAAACGGCCCAACCCGAATCGGATAGAGGAATGGGCCAGATCGGACCCGACGCCGAGCGCGCGGAGCACGTAGGAGGGCTCCAGCGTGGCCGACGTGCAGGCCGAGCCGGATGAGAGCGCGATTTCCTTCATGCCCATCAAGAGCGACTCTCCTTCCACATAGGCGAACGAAAGATTCAGATTGTGCGGCAGGCGCTCGGTGGGATGGCCGTTCAAGTACACGGCCTCCAGCTTGCTGGTGATCGCCTGGTGCAAGCGATCCCGAAGCACGCTCAGTCGCTTTCCCTCCTCCGCCATCTCCTGACCACACAATTCGCAGGCCTTGCCGAATCCCACGATGAGCGGCACCGCCAACGTCCCGGATCGCATTCCGCGCTCATGGCCGCCGCCGTCCATCTGGGGCGCCAGCCGGACCCGCGGGGCTTTCTTCCGCACATACAAGGCCCCCACACCCTTGGGCCCGTAAATCTTATGCCCCGTAAATGACATGAGATCGATGCCGAGGGCCTGCACATCCACCGGCACCTTTCCCACGCCCTGCGTGGCGTCGCAATGGAACAGGATACCCTTCTCCTTGGCGATCTTGCCGATCTCGTTGATCGGATTGATGGTGCCGATCTCGTTGTTGGCGAACATGATCGAGATTAAGACCGTCTTCTCGGTGATCGCCTTCCGCACCGCATCGGGATCGACCATGCCGTGCTTGTCCACCGGCAGATAGGTCACCGTGACCCCACGCTTGGTCTCGAGAGTCTTCGCGGTATCGAGGACCGCCCGGTGCTCGGTCATGCTCGTAATAATGTGGTCGCCCTTCTCGTGGTACATCTCGACCACGCCTTTGAGCGCCAGGTTGTCCGACTCAGTCGCTCCGCTGGTAAAGACGATTTCTTTGGGGTCGGCATGAATCAGTTGGCTGATCTGTCCCCGTGCTTCCTCAACGGCTTCCTCGGCCGCCCACCCGAAGGCGTGGTTGCGGCTGGCGGCGTTGCCGA
>SWDL01000109.1 GCA_005116795.1 Nitrospira sp.
AATCCCGATCGATCCAGGGCTCAGGGTGGAACACCATGAGCTGGTCGAGCAGATTGGCGGAGCGTCGTGTGCGAGGGAATCGAGCGGGGGGGCCGAAGGCAGACCGGGGCCGCATGGGACTATTCGACCAGCTCGAGTCCAAGCAGGCCGGCCAGCGCAGGGACGGTGTAGGACTGATCGGCGTTGATTCGCACGATCTCGATGCCGGCCGCTTTGAAGACGGTATCGAGGAGGCGATCGCGCGCCTGTCGTGCCGGGGAGGGTGACGGCACGTCCAGTTCGACCACGTTGGCGACGCTCAGCGTGCCGGGATGGATGAGGACAAAATCCACCCGCTTGAGGGCAATCTTATTGAGAAAGCCCTTCAGGACGTCACGACTTGGCGCTTCGACATCGATGAGACACCAGAGGGGGACCTGGGCCAAGACCAGATAGCGATCCTGGACGGCGAGTCGCAGGACGTTATAAAAAGACGCTTCCGCCGAGGTCAAGAGCGGCTGAGGTTTCACGGTGATGCCGGCAGGGATCGCCGCCGGGTCACTCGGTTGGGGGGAGAGGCTGGGAGAGGGAGTCGATCGCCCGATGAGTCGTCTCGTCAGCACGATCCCGCCGGCCAGCGCCAGCGTGACCAGAAGGGCCAACGTCAGGATGGGCAGGAGATCACTCAGCATGTGGTCCCTTCACGCGGTCCAGCCCAAGACGGTGCGGCCAGTCCCGCTGGGCCGGGACGATGGCGCCCAAGAGGACCGGATGCCGCGCGCCGGTGGCGGCGGGAACGTTGGCCGCTTGGCCCTGCAGGGTCTGGTAGGCCAGCACCGCGAACGCGATGGCCTCAAACGCCTTGGCGTCCCAGCCGGCCTCATCAAAGGTGCGGACCGGCGCCGGCTCGAAGGCGTGTACGAGATGTGCCATCACCGCGCGGTTCCTGGCGCCGCCCCCTCCGACCAGCACCTCATCCACCGGGCCGCTTGTCCATCGACAGGCGGTGTGGACCGCGCCGGCCGTGAGGGCCGCACAGGTCGCGAGCAGGTCCTCGAAGGACGCCTTTCGTGTCCGCTTCTCCTTGAACAGGCGGGTCACGTAGGGGGCGCCGAAGAGTTCCCGTCCCGTCGATTTGGGCGGAGCCTTCCGAAAATAGGGATGGGCGAGTAAGTGTCGAAGCCAGGGCTCGTTCACCCGCCCTTTCGCGGCGAGGCGGCCGTCGCGATCATAGGTCTGCCGGCCTTTCGACTGAGAGGCCACCAGGCCGTCCAACACCATATTGCCTGGGCCGGTATCGAAGGCGATGAGCGTCTCCAGCCCGCCCTTGTTCGTCAGATAGGTCACGTTGCTGATGCCGCCAAGATTGACGATGAGCCGAGATCGATCGGGATGCCGCAACAGGAGGCCATGCGCATAGGGCGCGAGCGGCGCGCCTTGTCCGCCGGCCGCCATATCGCGGGGACGAAAGTTCGCGACGGTGGTCAGGCCCGTCCGCTCGGCGATGACGGCGGGTTCCGCGATCTGCAGCGTGGAGCGGATGAGTCCGACGCCCGGCTCCCGCGTCGGCGCCGGCAGATGATGGATCGTCTGTCCGTGGGATCCGATGAGGTCAATGTCCTGTGGCGTAAAGCCGGCGGCGGCGATCACTTTCAAGGCAGCCTTGGCGAACCATTCGCCGAGGAGCGCATTCAGGCGGCAGATGTCGGCGACAGTGCCCTTGATGCAGGCAGCCAGGATGCGCCGTTGGAGCGGGCGTGGATAGGGCGTGTCGACGAAGGCGAGCAAGCGAACGGTGAGGTCATGCCCATGGCCCTGGATGTCCACGAGGGCCGCATCGACGCCATCGGCTGAGGTGCCCGACATGAGACCGATGACTTTCATTTTCGGATCATGTGGTTGGTGGTCAGGGGTCTCTGGTCAGTCAGTACTCGCCATCACTGGTCTCATCACATCACAAACCACGGACCACTCGCCACTGGCCGCTTCAGGCTCGTTGAGCCAGCACCGCTGCTACGCTAACTGAAGTCCTCCGGGTGGTCAAGCCGCGATTGCGTTGACTTCGTTTCCTACCGGGTGGTACGGTCCGCTCCCATGCGATCATGGTGTCTCCGTCGCGCAAGCGGAGTGCTGCTCACTGTGGCAGTGATGGTTCTGATGGGCGCACCCGCGCTCCAGGCGGCGGAAGCGCCCATTGCCGTCGTGGTGACGATTCCGGTGCTGCGGGATTTTGCGCAGCGCGTGGGTGGGGCCCACGTCCAGGTCGTCTCGCTTCTCTCAGGGTTGGAGAGCGAGCACACCTACTCCCCGAAGCCGAGCGACATGATGGCGGTGCGAAAGGCCCAACTTCTGTTTGAAGTGGGTCTCGGCCTCGAGATCTGGGCCGCCTCGCTCGTGAAGGCGGCCGGTAATTCGAAGCTCCGGGTGGTGACGACCTCACGGGGAATCGCCTTGATCCGTGATCATGAGGCGCCCGGGGCAGAGGCCGGCGTCCCCCATGATGACCAGCATGCCGGGAATCCACACGTCTGGCTGGACCCTGAGAATGCCAAGATGATGGTCCGCCATATCACCGAGGCCCTCGTCGGCGTCGATCCGCTCCATGCGGCCGACTACCGCATGAATCAAGCGGCCTATCTCAGAGAATTGGATGAGGTTCAGACGGATCTCCAAAGGGAACTCAAGCCCCTCAAAGATCGACGCATCATTGTCCATCACCCGGCCTGGCCCTATTTCGCCCGGCGGTTCGGTTTCACGATTGCAGGGGAGATTCTCACCCAGGCCGGCGCCGAACCCTCAGCGCGACACCTCAAGAGGCTCATTGAGAGCATGCGAAAGCACCAGGTCCGCGTGATCGTCTCGGAACCACAGCTCAACCCGAAGATCCCCGAGGCCTTAGCCCGCGAAACCGGGGCGCAGATCGTGGTGCTCACCCCTCTTCCGGGGGGGATGCCTGGCACCGACACCTATCTGGATCTGCTCCGGTACAATGTCCGCCGGCTTGCGCGCTCCCTGGAAGCGGGGTAAGCTCTCCCTCAGTCAAACAGTTGAAAAGTCGAAGGTCTGATAGTCGGACGAATCGAGTCTCAATCTTCTTGACGACGTTCAGACTTTTTGATGTTCGGCCGTTGACGACGACGCCATGCCCAAGCCCATCATTACGTTTCAACAGGCGACGTTCGGCTTCCCGGGCGTCATCGCACTGCAAGACATCTCCCTGGACATTCTGGAGGGGGAGTATGTCGGGATCATCGGCCCGAACGGCTCCGGCAAGACCACTCTGTGTCGGGCGATGCTTGGCCTCATGCCTCCGCTCAAAGGGACCCTGCAGATCTTCGATTGCTCCTGTGATGAGCTGCGCTGCCACCATCGGGCCAGGATCGGCTACCTTCCTCAGAAGGGCAAGATCGATCAGAACTTCCCGATTACGGTCCTGGAGGCGGTGATGATGGGGCGCTATGGGGCCCTGGGGCTGTTTCGCCGGCCCGGGAAGCAAGACCGGCAGATTGCGATGGATGCCCTGGAGAATGTCGGCATGCAGGACCACTGGAATACGCCGCTCGGGCATCTGTCCGGGGGGCAACAACAGCGGGTCCTGATTGCTCGGGCCCTGGCCCAACAGCCTCAAGTCTTGTTGCTGGACGAGCCCACGACCGGTATCGACATCGTGACGCAGCACAGCGTGCTGGACTTGATCAAGCGATTGCACCGCGATCTCGGGCTCACGGTGCTGCTTGTCACGCATGACCTCAACATGATCCGCGCGCATGTGGACCGGCTTGTGCTGCTGAAAACCACGCTCTTCGCCGCCGGCCCTCCGGATGAGGTGCTGAAGACCGACGTGCTCCAGCAGGTCTACGGGAAAGACCTGGTGGTCTCTGAGAGGGATCAGGTCATCGTGAGGGATTACCATCACCACTGAAGAATTGATGCATTGGCGCATTGATCCATTGACGAGTGAAATCCCGACAATGAGTCAATGATCCGATGAAACAATGACCCAATAGATCAATGTTCGAACTGCTCAGCTATGACTTCATGATTCGGTCGCTGATGGCGGCGGCGTTGGTCGGCGCGGTCTGCTCGCTGATCGGCGTCTTTGTCGTGCTGCGGGGGCTGGCCTTCATCGGAGCCGGGACGGCCCACGCCGCCTTTGCCGGCGTGACGCTCGGCTATCTGCTGGGAGTCTCACCGCTGGGCCTGGCCCTGGTGTTCGGCCTGGCCACGGCCTGGACGGCCGGCCTGATGGAAGAGAAGGGGCGCATGAAGTTGGATGTGTCGATCGGCATCCTCTACACCTCGACCATGGCCTTGGCGATTCTCTTCATCGGCCTGATGAAGGGCTACAATGCCGAGGTCTATGGCTATCTGTTCGGCAGCGTGCTGTCGGTGACGCCGGAAGAATTGAATACGATCCAGCTCTTGGGGTTGGTCGTGCTCGGGGTGATCGTGCTTTTTTCAAAGGAACTGTACTTCATCGCGTTTGATCAGGAGATGGCGGAAGCCTCGGGCGTCCCCGCGCGGCGGATCTTCTATCTGCTCCTCACGCTCGTGGCGCTCACCGTCGTGGTCTCCTTGAAGACCGTCGGGGCCATCCTCGTGTTTGCGATGATTTTGATTCCGGCCTCCACCGCCTACCAACTGACACAGAGCCTGATGCACATGACGATCTATTCTGTCGTGATCGGTGTGCTGTGTGCGGTGGGAGGGCTGCTGCTCTCCTATGCATGGGATCTGCCGTCCGGGCCGGCCATCGTGCTCCTGGCGGCCGCACTCTTCTTCCTCTCTGTGGTGTTTTCTCCCAAGCGCCTGCCACGCCCGGCGAGTGCCGGGGCGTAGTGAAGACCGGCTGCCGAACAGGTGAGAGACTATTCGAGGCGGGATTGCTCGGATCGTGCCCACACCATGCCCGTTTGCTCCTGGGCGCTGAACCCCAACCGCTCGTAGAACCTAGGCATGCGGGTGCAGAGCCAGAACAATTCGACCTTCTTGAGGCGTGGGTGATGCAGAATGCGTCGGACGATCTCCGTGCCGATCTTGCGCCCCTGGTAGTCCTTGGCGACGATCACGTCCCAGATCGAGGCCCGAAAGACGTAGTCGGTCAGCACGCGCCCGAACCCGATGAGCTGATCGCCGTCCCAGGCGGAGATAGCCAGGTCCGTGTTCGCCAGCATCTCCCGGGCATCCTCGGCCGACCGGCCTTTGGCCCAGGGGGCCTGCTGGAAGAGCGCGGCCAGTTGCGCGGGATCGATCTCCCTCTGCTCCGCGAAGGTCACCGCAGGCTTGAGCGCCACGGTGGGCTTGTTATATGGTATGTGGGACCGCCGCTGAGTCATGGGTGCTGGTTTCATATAACGGGTGTCCGTCTATGACGCAAGTGAAATCCTGTCCGCGCTGCTTTCAACTGATGTGGATCAAGGACGATCAATTTGAGGTTCTTGACGAGAACACCATGCGCGCCCGCTGTTCTCACTGCAAAGAACTGGTGCG
>SWDL01000147.1 GCA_005116795.1 Nitrospira sp.
CAACGCCTTGTCGGCACGGGCGCGGGCGAAGAACCGGTGCCTCTGCGCCTCAAACCCCAGCGCTCGGAGCGGCGTGGACCCATCGGGCTTCGGCACATCCGTTTCGTACCGTGTCAGGAGGCTTGCGTAGGGCAAGGCCAGGCGTTTGAGCTGCCGGGCCAGCGCGCCGAGCAGGTCGTCGGCGGCCTCGTGGGAGGGACAGAGCAGCAGGATGCGCTTGTCGGCGCGGACCATGTCGGCGATGTGGGTGAACAGGCGCGCGCGACGCGCGGTGCGCTCCGAATCCCAGACCGCAGCAAAGGCGGGCGACTCCACGAAGCGGGGGGCCCTCTCTTCCGCCTGGACCTGGGCGAAGAGGGGCAGCAGGCGCTCGGCCGTCCCCAAGTGATAGGCCTCCGCGCGGCGGGCCATGTCCGTCAATCGCTGGGCGGCGGTCTGCAGCAGACCCACGCGGTCCGGCACCAGGGTCGCAGCGCCGGGTGCGTCGCCCATCGACTCGTCGGTCTGGATCAGCAGCGAGGCGTCGCGTGTCTCCAGCACCAGACCTTCGATGGGGGCATCGTGCCCCGGGAGGAGCAGGCTGACCGGGACATCTTCCTGGACGGAATGCGGCCCGGCACACACGAACGCATAGAGGTGCAGGGCGCCGACCGTCGTCACGCGGCGCCCCTCGCGCACCTCACGCGGGGCATCCTGGCCGGCATCGGCCACCTCCCGCCGTTGCGTCTCGAGAGACCGGGCGTAGTGATCCAGCACGTCAAGCATGCTTATCATGGCCCGCATCTTAGCGTAGCCCGGTTCCATTGTTCCACTTCATTGACATTCTCAGGCGCCCGCGGCTATGATTCCCTCTTTCAATCAAGGAGTTAGCGCCATGAAGGTTATCTTGCAGCAGACAATGGAGGGGGTTGGGCATCTCGGCGACATTCTGGATGTGTCCGATGGCTACGCCCGCAACTTTCTGCTCCCGCGCGGGAAGGCGATGGTCGCGAGCGACAAGAACGTCAAATCCCTGGAACATCTCAAGCGGGTCACGGGAGAGAAGGCGAAGAAGGAAAAGCTCGAGGTCGAATCCTATGCGAAGACGCTCACCACCGCGCCCGTGACGATCGTCGTCCAGGTCGGGAAGGAAAACAAGCTCTTCGGCTCGGTCACCAGCAAAGATCTTGAGGAAGCCTTAGCCGCCCAAGGGCACACCGTGGATCGCCGAAAGATTCAGCTCGGGCAACCGATCAAAGAACTCGGCACCTTCACCGTGCCGGTGAAACTGCATCGCGACATCACGGCCAGCCTGTCGGTGCACGTGGTCGCCAGGCAGGAACCGGCGGCGGCCGCCGGAGAAGCCAAAGCGTAAGGTTTCCCGAGGACGAGGAGAGGCATGGGACTGAAAGACGCAGTCGGCTCCCTGAAAGCGCTGAAGGCCACGGACCCGGAAGTCTTCAAGGCCATCCGGTCCGAAGAGCGGCGGCAGCGCGAAAAGTTGCTGCTCATCGCCTCGGAGAATATGGCGAGCCCGGCCGTGCTGGCGGCGCAAGGCAGCGTGATGACCAACAAGTACGCGGAGGGCTATCCTGGCCGACGCTACTATGGCGGCTGTCAGTACGCCGATATCGTGGAAGATCTCGCGATCCAGCGCGCGAAGCAACTGTTCGGCGCCGACCACGTCAACGTCCAGCCCCATTCAGGCTCGCAGGCCAATATGGCGGCCTACATGGCCGTCTTGAAGCCCAGCGACGTGATCATGGGGCTGGATCTCGCCCAGGGCGGGCACCTCACGCACGGCAGCCGCGTGAACTTCTCCGGCACGCTCTTTCGTTCCTTCTCCTACGGGGTAGACCGGAACACGGAGACCATTGATTACGACGCGGTTCAGAAGCTGGCCGAGGAATGTCGCCCCCGTATGCTGGTGGTCGGCGCCAGCGCCTATGCGCGCACGTTGGATTTTCCCCGCTTTCAGCAGATCGCCAAGTCTGTGGGCGCCTATCTCATGGTCGATATCGCCCACATCGCCGGCCTGATCGCCGTCGGGCTCCATCCGAACCCCGTGCCCTACGCCGATTTTGTGACCACCACCACGCACAAGACGCTCCGGGGCCCGCGGGGCGGGATGATCTTCGCGAAGGAAGAGCATGCGAAGGCCATCGACAAGGCCGTATTCCCCGGAACGCAGGGCGGGCCGCTCATGCACGTCATCGCCGCGAAGGCGGTGGCCTTTCAGGAGGCGCTCTCCCCGGGCTTCAAAATCTATCAGCAGCGCGTGCTCTCGAATGCCAAGGCCGTGGCCGGGCATCTCATGCAGCGCGGGTACAAGGTCGTCTCCGGCGGCACGGACACGCATCTGATGCTGATCAATCTCACAAATAAAAACATCACCGGCAAAGAGGCCGAGACGGCGTTGGACCGCGCCGGCATCATCGTCAACAAGAATGCCGTGCCGTTCGATGAGAAGCCGCCGGCGGTGGCCAGCGGCATTCGCGTGGGGACGCCCATCGTCTCCACCCGCGGCATGGGCGAGGGGGAGATGTCCCAGGTCGTCGGGCTCATCGATCGGGTCCTGCAGAAGCATCAGGACAAGGGCGTGCAGCGCGCCGTCCGCGACGAGGCCAAGGCCCTCTGCGCCACGTTCCCGATCTTCCAGACCGACCGCACCGCACCCGCTTGATGAGGGCCCATCGTAGTGAAGTGCCCGTTTTGCGACGCGATTGAGGACAAGGTGGTGGACTCCCGGATGGCCAAGGAAGGGCAGGTCATCCGCCGTCGCCGCGAGTGCCTCGCCTGCAAGCGGCGCTATACCTCCTACGAACGGATCGAAGAAAGTCTCCCCATGGTCGTCAAGAAGGACGGCCGGCGTGAGCCCTTCGACCGCGCCAAAATCCTCTCCGGGTTGAAGAAGGCCTGTGAAAAACGTCCCATCAGCGTCGCCACGATCGAATCGGTCACCGACCTCATCGAGAAACGCATCCAGGAGATGGGAGAGACGGAGATTCCCTCCGGTCTGGTCGGCGAAGAAGTCATGCGGGAACTGCACAAGCTCGACCAGGTGGCCTACGTCCGCTTCGCGTCGGTGTACCGGGAGTTCAAGGACATCGACCAGTTCATGGACGAGATCAAGGCGCTGGCCCGGGAACGCCAAGAACGGTAACCGTCCCCCTCTTTTCCTTCTTGCCTCCCCTGTCGCACACCTGCAACAATGGTGCGATCCTTGTGCATCGATGACGGAGGCGTCCGTGCCGGTCACACCACCAGCGCGAAAAGGGCGGGCTCGGCCCCGAAGGGCGCGCACCCGTCCGCCCCACGCCAAACACGCGTCGGCCACGCACGTCGCGATCATCGGGGCCGGACGCGGCGGGACGGCTCTCATGGAGATTTTCGCCAACGATCCGCTGGTGTCGATCGTGGGCGTGGCCGAAGTCAATGCCCAGGCCCCGGGGGTTCGCCTCGCGAAGCGGCTCGGCATTCCGATGACGAGGCGCTATCGGGACCTCCTTGAAATCGAGAGCGTCGACCTCATCATCGACGTGACGGGCGATCCTGACGTCGAGCGGACGCTGCAGGACTTCCACCGCATGGGCGTGACGGTCATCGGGGGCGGCAGCGCCAAGTTCATGTGGGAGTTGATCGAGGCCCGCATTCTGGCGACCGCCGAAATCGAGAAGACGCTGGCCCGCTATCAGACGCTCTATCGGTTGTACGTGAAGGAAGCCGGGGCCGCGGTCACCGAGGAGCGAACGCGGATCGCCTGCGAGATTCACGACGGCCTGGTGCAGAGCCTCGCGGGCGTCAACTTCAAACTGGATTTGTGCCAGGAGCTCGTCGAGAAAGACCCGCAAGCCTGCCGGACCACTCTGCGCGAGACCAAGCAGGAACTGAAACTGGCCATCCAGGAAGCGCGGCAGGTCATTCTGAATCTTCGCCCCGTGCATTTCGACAAGCTGGAATTGATCCCCGCCATCACGAATTATTTGAAGTCGTACGAAACGCAATCGCAGATCAGGACCGAATTCAACACCGTCGGGCAGGAGACGCCGCTCTTCCCGAGAACCAAGATTTTCCTGTTCCGCATCGTGCAGGAAGCCTTGAGCAACGTGCAGAAGCACGCGAAGGCCGGCCACGTCTCGGTGCGCCTCGAGGTGACGCCTGAGGTCTTGACCGTGACGGTCTCGGACGACGGCGTGGGCTTCGACGCGGAGGCGATTTCCCGCGATCCGGAGAAATGGGACCATTTCGGGCTGCGCGGCATCGTCGAGCGGGCGCGCTTGGTCGGCGGAGAAGCCGACGTCCACTCACGCAAAGGGGAGGGCACCCGGGTTACCGTGCGGGTGCCGCTGGAGGCAAAGGAGGGTGAAAGGGATGGAACGGATCCGAGTCTTAATCGCTGACGATCACCGCGTCGTGCGGGAGGGCCTGTCGGCCATCCTCAAGACGAAGGACAATATCGAGGTCGTGGGAGAGGCGCAGGACGGTCAGGAGGCGGTGGAACAGGCCCGCGCGCTCCTCCCCGATGTGATTCTCATGGACGTCAGCATGCCCCGCATGACCGGCGTGGAGGCGACCCGGGCGATCAAACGAGAGTTTCCCCACATCGGTGTCGTGGCGCTGACGATGTACGAAGATCAGCAGTACATCTTCGATCTCGTCCGGGCCGGGGCCACCGGCTACCTGCTGAAAGATTCCGAATCCTCGCAGATCGTGGCGGCCATCCGGTCCATCTACAAAGGCGAATCGCTGATCCATCCCTCCGTGGCGAGCAAGATTCTGGCCGAGTTTTCGCTGATGGCGCAGAAGAACCGGAAAAAGCCGTCCTGGGTCGAGCATGACTTGACCGAGCGCGAAATCACCGTCCTGCGCCTGGTGGCGGACGGCAAGACCAACAAAGAAATCGGGAACGCGCTCGATCTGAGCGAGAAGACGGTCAAGAACCACGTGCGCAACATTTTCCACAAACTCCAAGTCTATGACCGCACGCAAGCGGCCATCTTGGCCATTCGCAAAGGGCTCATCGAACTCAATCCGCGGCCCTAGGAGCCTGCGGAACAACTCTCCGTTATCAACGCCGGCCTTTCCTCTTTCTCACCATAAGCCTGGTCCCTTCTCCTTTAGTGTCGCTGATTGGTGTCGATTGCTCTCAAGTCTCGCGCGCCCTCGCCGATAGGGTGAAAAATAGGGCCAAGAGTACCTATCTTCGGGGAGGGGCAAATGGATCGAGATCTATGCAAGAGAGGCGGGAGATGGGTGTCTCTCGCGAGCGGGTTCCTTCACCCGTGGAGCAGACAATTATTGAAACCTGTCGCGTTGGGTCTGCTGGTCGCGATGCTGGCCATCCTGACATCGAGCTTACGAGAAAACGCGTTCGCTATCCCGGCGTTTGCGCGCAAACACAACATGGCCTGCAACAATTGCCACGCGGTGAGCTTCCCCAAACTGAACGACTTCGGCAATCGCTTTCGTGACCAGGGCTACCAGGTCGGCAGCGACGAAGACCTGCCCGGCGAGACCCATTTCGCCTACTGGCCCGTCTCGATTCGTACCACCGTCGGATACCAGTATGCGACGGTCAGCAAGCTAGCCGTCGGCAACTCGGCGACGAGTCAAGCCTATGCCTCCGGGTCGAGCCTCGGCTTCACCGGTCTGGACATCCTGAGCTTCGGCACCCTCGCGCGGGATGTGTCCTTCGGCATGGTGTATGTCCCCGGCCTGGCCGGGGCCGCGGTGAATACCGGCTCTACCGCCGCCGGCGGAGCCGATCTGGAATATGCCTTCGTGCGATTCAACAACATCATGGGGAACAGCCTCCTGAATTTCAGGATCGGCAAGCATGAGATTGATCTTCCCTTCAGCGAAAAGCGCAGCCCGACGCTCAACAGCGTGTTCGTGGCCTATCACTATCAACCAGGGACGCCGTTCGGCCGCGCGTTCAGTAACCCGGCCGGCAATCCCACCTATGCCAACGCGAACGACTTCGCGCTCGGCGACAATCAACTCGGCGTCGAGATGATGGGCTGGAAGGACACGGAGGCGACGGACGGGACGTTTCGCTATTCCGTCAGTGTCCTGTCGAACGCCGCCGTGAACCAGAGCGGGGCCGGAGGCGGCCGGAATCTCATGGCATACGGCCACGTTACCCAGTCCTTCAAGGGCTACGGGTTCACCGAGGGGCATCGGATCGGGCTCTTCGGCATGTTCGGCCAGGCCCCGACCGCAGCGAATGCCGCGTCTGCGGCAGGCCCCCCCGTCACTCCCATTACAGGAGCCGGCAAGGACAGCAAGACCTTCTCCCGCATCGGTGTGGACCTCAGCACGACGGCCTTGAACGGCGACCTGAACGTCTTCGGCATGTTCATGTATGCCAAGGACAGCCGGGATCTTTTTTCCACTCAAGGCGTGGCGGCGGCCAATACGGCGGAATGGCACGGCGGGTTTGCGGAAGCCGACTATACGATCGCCGGACCGCTGGTGGCCTATTACCGCTATGACTGGGTCCGCAACCGAGTCCAGGGCGACCAGGCATTTGCCAGGAATTTCGGCGACGTGGATTCGCATACCATCGCCCTGCGCCATAATTTCCTGGTCACCAAGCGCCTGGGCGCGGCCTGGCACACGGAGTATACCAATACCCGGACGAAGGCGACCGGGGCGTTCGGCGGAGACCAGGCCCAGAATGTCTTATTCACAGGGGTCGACTTTGCGTTCTAGAAGGAGAGCCCTGTGCGAGGGATGCGGCCTCGATCCGGCGTTTAGATTGAGGCCCCAATGGCCGATTCTCTTTGTGGTGCGTACGGCCTTGATGGAGCGAACTGAGGGAGGGGTGTGATGCAGGACTACCAGCAATCCGGATCGTTCAAGAGGCAGAGGCTCATCCGAGTGTTCGTCACTCTCCTCTTGGGATGGGGCGTTCCCCAGTTGGCGTCGGCGGAAATACACGAGATCGGCATGAAAGATCGCCGATTCTCGGCGGAGACCATGCGGATCAAGGTCGGGGACACGGTGAAGGGGGTGAATGGCGACAAGGAACCGCATCAAGTGGTAAGCGGCCAAGACCTTGAAGATCCCAACCTCGGCGAACCCATGATGGAGAACCTCATCCTCATCGGCGAACACTATTCGTTCACCTTCGACAAGCCCGGCCGGTATCCCTACATGTGCTCCCTCCACTGGGCGAAGGCGATAATGACGGGGAAGGTCGCCATCTCCGCTGAAATCATTGTGGAGCCGTAGGAGAGAGGATGATCAGCGAATCGGCTGAATCCAGACCAGGAGGCATCTCGATGAGAATCTCATTCGCAGTCAAGGGGGCGCTGCTGCTTCTGCTCTCTCCTCTCTTCTGTACTATCGTGATCGGCGCGCCGGAACGTGATCCGCTGCCGCCGCGGGTGCCCGACAAGGAACGGGCGGCCGCCCAGGCGATGAAGAACCCCGTGGCCGCGAGCCCGGAGAGCATCGCCAAGGGCAAGGGGCTCTATGAAGGGAAGGGGACCTGCCTGAAGTGCCACGGCGCCACCGGCAAGGGGGATGGGCCGGGCGCGAAGCTTGTGCGCCCCGCCCCTCGGAACATGACGAACCCCGACTGGCAGAAGGCGCGGGCCGACGGCGAGATGTTTTGGATCATCAAGAACGGCAGTCCCGGCACCGGCATGGTGGCATTGATTCCCTCGGACATCACGGAAGACGATGCCTGGCACATCATCAATTACGTGCGGACGCTGAAGTAGCGCGCTGACGGAGAGAACGGCCTCGCGCTGTTCTCGCTTGCCAAGGAGCCACCCATGCGTTTCAAGGATGTGCCTATCGGTCTCAGGGTCGGCGGAGGATTTGCCGCCCTCGTGTTGGGCATGGCCGTCGTCGCCGGTTCCGGCTGGCAGGGCCTGAATCGGGTCCAGCAGAACGTCCGCGCCATTTACGAAGACGCGGTCGTGCTGGAAGCGGACTTCGGCATCGCCACGACCGCCTTGCTCCGGTACCGCAATCTGGTCATTCAGTCCGTGGGGGCCGCCTCCGTCGAAGACTTCAAGGAGTTTTCCGGCGAACTGCCCGGCTTGAAAGACCTGGCCGAGCAGACACTCCGGTCGGCGGCCGAGAAGCTCAAACAAGCCTCCGCCGACAGCGAGGCCGCGACCAAGCAGGTCACCGCCCTGACAGAGGCCCTCGCCGCCTACTGGGGGCTCGACAAGCGGACCATCGACCAAACCCGCGCCTCCTGGAACGCCGCCGTGCCCGCCGACGCCGAGCGCCTTCGCAACGCCGCCAAACAAAACGCGTTCTTCACCGCCGGGCCCGCCCTCGACGCCGCGGCGCAGGCGCTGAGCGAGATTCAAGGGTCGCTTCGTGAGGGCGCGATGGGCCAATACGTGGCGGCCACCGAGGCAGGACGCAGGGCCACCCGCACTCTCTGGGCCGTCTTGCTGATCAGCGGCGTTCTGGCCGTCATCCTCGGCTTGGTGATCGTCCGCGGCGTCACCGTTCCGGTGGCGCACATCAACAGCGTGTTCTCAGAGATCGAGCGCGGCGACCTCACTAGGCCACTGACCTATGACGGCCGGGATGAAATGGGGACGCTCTGCCGGAATCTCAACCGCTTTGTCGAACGGCTCAATCTCACGCTGTGTCAGGTGTCGGAGGCGGCGACGACCGTGCGCACCGCCGCTGAACACCTGTCCTCGGCGACGCTCGACGTCGAGAAGGGCAGCGAAATACAGGCGGCGACGGCCGTGCAGGCTTCGGCCGCGGCGGAGCAGGTAGCGGCGACCGTCACGGAGGTCGCCAGAAGCGCGCAAGAGGCCGCCGCGAAAGCCGCCCTGGCCACCCAGGCCTCCCGAACCGGCGCGGAAGTCGCCGGCCAGGCCATCGCGGGGATGCAAGCCATCGCCGCCACCGTCCAGGAGGCCGCGCAACGGATCGGCACGCTCGGTGCCCGATCCAAGGAGATCAGCGCGATCGTCAAAGTCATCAATGATATCGCGGATCAGACGAATCTGTTGGCGCTCAACGCCGCCATTGAGGCGGCGAGGGCCGGCGAACAAGGCCGGGGATTCGCGGTCGTGGCCGATGAGGTGAGAAAACTGGCCGAGCGCACCTCGCATGCGACCAAAGAAATCGGCTCCATGATCCAGGGCATCCAGCAGGACACGGACGGCGCCGTGCACACGATGCAGGTCGGCACGAAGACCACGGAAGCGGCGGTGCAGAAGGTCAATCAGGCCGGAGAGCGGCTGGCCGTCATCACCTCCG
>SWDL01000110.1 GCA_005116795.1 Nitrospira sp.
GCACGACCCCATCGAACCAGCCGCAGCGCCGCGCGCGCCCGGTCGTGGAGCCGAATTCTCTCCCACGTTCCTGCAAGCCTGCCCCGACCGCATCGGTCAATTCCGTCGGAAAGGGGCCGCTGCCCACCCGCGTCGTGTAGGCCTTCACCACGCCCAGCACCCCATCGATCGCCGTCGGCCCGACACCCGTCCCGGTACAGGCCCCGCCGGCCGCCGCGCTGGATGACGTGACGTAGGGATAGGTGCCGAAGTCCACATCGAGATGGGTGCCTTGCGCGCCTTCAAAGAGAATGTTCTTGTTCCGCCGGACCGCCGCGTGCAGCAGGACCGAGGCATCGACGATATGCGACTGCAGCCGATCGGCATAGCCCATGTACTCCTGGAAGACTTTCTCCAGCCGGAAAGCATCCACCTTGTAGAGCCGCTCGAGGACCCAGTTGATCTCCTCCAGGTTTTCTTCCAGCTTGCGTCGGAACAAGGTGGGATTGAGCAGATCGCCCATGCGAATCCCGATCCGCGCCATCTTGTCGGCGTAAGCAGGCCCGATCCCTCGGCCCGTGGTGCCGATCCGTCGCGAGCCCTTGGCCAGCTCGGCGGCCTTATCGATGGCCTTGTGATAGGGCAGGATCAGATGCGCGCGGTCGCTCAGCAGGAAATTCTTCCCGAACGGCACCCCCATCCCCTGGAGCCGGTCCATTTCCTCGATCAGGGCGGCGGGATCGACGACCACGCCGTTCCCGATCAGACAGGTCTTGCCGCGATAGAGGACCCCGGAGGGAATCAGGTGGAAAATATACGTGCCCTTGGCATTGACGACGGTGTGCCCGGCGTTGGAGCCGCCCTGAAAACGGACGACGATGTCGGCGTAGCGGGCCAGGATATCGACGATCTTTCCCTTGCCCTCATCGCCCCACTGCACCCCGACGACGACCAGATTGGGCATCTTAACCCCTGAGTGAATCGCTCATGCCGCTAGCGAGCAGTCAGATGGAATTGCCCCCTCCCGAGACCCTCTCCCCCTTAGAAAGGGTGCGAGGGAAGGTGGGAGGAAGTGGCTCGCGACTCGCTGGTGGCTTCTCAAAAAAAGAGCCCTGACCGTTTTCAAGATCAGAGCCGTTGGCGCGTCATACTAGGAACCCCTCCCCTGATTTGTCAAGGCAAGGGGAGGCAAGGCAAGGAAAGGCGGGACCGTGCGCTTACTCTTGTTCGGGAGAGGTCCGACTGCGAAGCGGACCGCGCGATCGAGTCATAATCTCTTTGTACTTCTGAAGCATGCGGAGATTGTCGCAGTTCCGGCAGAAGGTGGAGTAAAAGGCCGCCGCCAACGCCTCATCGGCGGTGACATCTTCGGTGATCAGTTGCTTCAAGGACTCACCCTTCAGCAGCCGATCCCCGTTAAACGTAACGAACTCAGCCAAGCTGAGCTGGAAAGCCTCAGCAAGCCGGGCAAGATTCACCAGGGAAACATTCCGTTCTCCCCGTTCAATACCACCGATATACGACGGGTGAAGGTCGGCCTTTTCTCCCAAAGCCTCTTGGCTCCACCCGCGCACGCTTCGGAGGTGTCGAACCCGCTTGCCCAGTTTGATCCGTATATCCTTCATACTTTTCTACTATGCAAGATACAGTCAAAACAGCGAATATCAATAGACGATAAGTTCTGGGCGCAGCCCCCATCGCATCCGGGCATAATTATTGAGTAAGGAGGCTATAACCGGCCATTCTCCAGATATCGGCAGGCTGTCGAATCACTACCCATAGTCATGATTGCTCTTGACAATGTAGAGACGATGAGTACTATTCTGCCGCAGGCCATACTGAAGCTCTGTAGCGAAATTCCACAAGGCGGAGAAGAGCGGGCATGGCTTCGGACCTGGTTCATGTTCGGAAACAACGGAACCGAAGGAGAACGCGTAGGGTTCTCAAGCAGTCCTTTTCCGGCATGACCTTATGGAACGAGATTCACTGCTGAGCCCATTTCGGCCTCATCCGGCGGGACAGAGCTGCGAGGGCTGTCACGGAATGGGACGGACTCCCCTGTGTCGCCTCGAGCCATCCGCCTGGGACGGCTTTCTCCGGACGCGGACAATCCATGCATTGAAGTCCCGCCAAGTAGTGTTCCACGAGGGAACGCCTGCGTCGACCGTGTTCATCTTGTGCGAGGGCGAAGTGAAGCTCTCCGTGGCCTCATCGAACGGGGCGGCAAAAATCATTCGTCTCGTCTCCGCCGCCTCCTCCCCATGCGAGATTTTAGATAAGGCCGCGCTGGAGGGACCGCTTCATTCC
>SWDL01000111.1 GCA_005116795.1 Nitrospira sp.
CAGGCTGTACCCTCCCGGTTGAACCGCACGATGTCTCGAATCATCCGAAGGAACCGGGGTCGAACGAGATTGCGGCGCTGAGCAAACAGGGAGTTCATCGTCGTGCCGTTATACTCGAGTCCGGTCCTCTCGCATTTGACGCTGAAGCTCATCTGCGACGGTTGAGAGGCGACCCCCAGGCGATCCATGAGCGCGATGAAATTCGGATAGGTCCAATCGTTGAACACGATGAAGCCGGTGTCCACCTCGTACGTGCGCCCGGCCAGCGGAACCCGGACCGTGTGGGTATGGCCTCCCAGATAGGCATTCGCTTCGAACAGCGTGACATCATGTTCCTCGCACAACAGGTAGGCTGCCAGCATGCCGGAGATCCCGGCGCCCACGATCGCGATTCTCATGAGGCCCGGACCAGGCGTGCGGCCACGCGGTTGTACAGACCCGCCGGGAGCATTGCCAAGAGCTTGAACGGAATGCTGAAGCGCTTGGGGAAATGAATCTCCGGGTCCTGCCGTGCCATGCCGTCCGCGATGCGGCGGGCCGCCTCATCGACCTCGATGCGAAACGGCATGGGAAAGTCGTTCAGATCCGTGAGCGGGGTCCGGACAAATCCCGGGCAGACCACGGAGACCGGGATCTGCTCCGCCGCCAGGTCCAATCGTAATGACTCCAGCATGTACTTGATCGCCGCCTTGGTCGCGCCATAGGCTTCTGCGCGCGGGAGGCATCCGTAGGCCACCGTGCTGCTCATGCCGACAAGGTACGGGGTTCGTGATTCGCGCAAGAGCGGCAGGACTGCTTCGATGCCGTACACCATGCTCATGAAGTTCGTCTGGACGACCCGCTCGAAGAGGCGGCTGTCGAACCGGCGGGGATCGACGTATTCGCAGGTGCCGGCATTGAAAAACGCGATGTCGACCCCACCCAGCCGGGCCTGAACGGTACGGGCGGCGGCGGTCGTGGCGGATCGGTCGGTGGCATCGAAGGGGACGGGGATCAGTCGGTCGGGTCCGCATTTCGCGGACAGGTCTTGGAGGGCGGTGACGTTCCTGCCGGAAGCCGCCACCAAGCTCCCCCGCCGGACCAGTTCCTGGGCGACCGCCCGTCCGATGCCGGAGGAGGCGCCGGTGAGCCAGATGCGGCGACCGGACAGAGATGCGCTAGTCATGACCGAGGTCTGCTCCTGGAAACTGCCTCTTGATGAACCGAATCACCCCGCCGATGATCGGAATGCGCTCATAGACGAACGCACCCAGATCAAAGTAGTCACAGTGATATACGACCTTGCGGGTGAATCGGATGTGGGAGGCGCCGGGGAGCTGGATGATCTGGCCCTGGGCGAACCGGCTGTGCTCCAGGTGCATGGTCCAGGTCAGCATCGCGCGCTGGCCCTCGACCACCTCATCCTCGAAGATAAATCTGGATCGGATCACGCCCTCGTATTGTTGGGCGAAGTACTCGCGAAGGCGGGGGAGTCCGCGGATCCGGTGCAGGGGATCGCGGAATTCGACGTCGTCGGCGTAGAGCTCGTCGAGAAGGTGGAGGCTCGATCTGTCCAGCCGGTTGAAGACGCTTTTGAAGGTCTCAACCGGCTGACTCATGCAGGATCAGGCGGCGGCTTCGACGCGGAAGCGTCCGGACTCCCGGACGTGTTTCGGGACCGGCTTGAGATCCCAGACGAGTCCGACCCAGGACATCATAACCAGAAGATAGTACGACAGATCGATTTCCCACCAGTAGAACCCCTGGCGGGTCGAGGCGCAGTAGTAATGATGGTTGTTATGCCACCCTTCGCCCATGGTAATGATGGCCAGGAACCAGTTGTTCCGGCTCTCATCGCCCGTGGCATAGCGCTTTCGGCCGATCATGTGGGAGAAGGAGTTGATGGTGCAGGTGCCGTGCAGCAACAGAGTGGTCGACATAAAGAATCCCCAAATCAGCATCTGGGGGCCGCTCGTGCCGAGGCTCGGGGCGACGTGTTGCAGCAAGACCCCGAGAAAGAACATCGCAGTGCCTAGGAGCGTCGGGACCAAGGTATCGAAGCGGTCCAGGAATCGGAGTTCTGGGTATTGGTAGAAGTCCTGAATGAGTTTGAGCTTGGGGGCGTAGAACGACCGCGACGTAATCCAACCGATGTGCGACCAGAGGAAGCCCCCCTGGACCGGGGAATGAACATCCTCCGGAGTATCGGAAAATTTGTGATGGTGCCGGTGATTGGCCGCCCACCAGAGAGGCCCGCGCTGGGTCGACGAGGCGCCGAGCAGGGCGAAGGCAAACTGGACCCATCGAGACGTCTTGAAAGAGCGATGGGCAAAGTAACGGTGGTACCAGCCGGTAATCGCAAACATGCGGAGCCAATAGAAGGCGAGGCAGACGGCGACAGCCGTCCAACTCCAGCCGACCCAAATGACCCCCAAGCACATGGCATGGACGGCGAACAGGGGCAGGCACCGGAGCCAGTCCACCCGCGCGGCCTTCGCGCAGGTCCCCTGGTCATCAAGCCCGGCCCAGGAATCAAACCAGCGGACAATAGAAATCATGAAGTGCTTGGAGGACGGCGATGCGGTTACCTCAGCAGACATGGAGATCTCCTCGACAGTGGGTCATCAGCCGATCCCCGTACGGGAACATCCCCGTCACGACGAGGCCTGATTCGGTCTACGGGCACAGTGCACAATCACGACGTCATGAATACGAGATCCCTGGCGTGAAGGCCGCGACGCTCTTCCAGTGCTGCAAGGCTCATGTGCCTAGGCTACAATGGCCAAGCACCAAAGGTATTGCCGGGTGCTGATGGGCTGACACAAGTTCTTATTCTACCCCAAGAAAGAGGGGGAAGGGAAACAAAAAATGTCGAATCCTGGGAGGAAGACTTTCTGGGGCATCTGGGGGCCGGCCATGTTCCTGTCCGGCACCCTTCTGGCCGAGGCGGCCGAGATCGAGGGAGTCACCTTTCGGGACCGGGTCCAGGCGGGCGCCACACCCTTCTGACGTATCTCCCCGGTCAGGGGACGGAACTGGCTTACAATGGGGTACCGAAAGGGATCATTGAAGGGGCGGAATTCGCCGCGGTCTACTTCGCCATCTGACTGGGGCCAGATCCGATCAATACTGCGTTGAAAGAGGGGCTGATGGGCGGCCTGTGAGCGAGAGACTAGCGGACGTAGAAGGGCACGGGGGCGAAGGAGAGGATAAAAATCGCCAAGGCCGCGCGGCCGATCCAGGCGCGAGTAGGGCCGAGACCTGTTTCGGGATCCTGCACAGGTGGATGGCCGAC
>SWDL01000112.1 GCA_005116795.1 Nitrospira sp.
AGCCCCGGCTGCTCCGGCATGGCCCTGACCAGTGCCCGGGCAAAGGCCAGGCTCACCGCATCCATCCGATCCGACTTCGCCACCTCGCGCCGGAACGACTCCTGAGGAAACAGGATGACCAGCACCCCCAGCACCGAGCCCGTGATGAGCAGGATGCTCCAGGGCGACAAGAGCCGTTCCCGCTTGGTCGCGCGCTTAGGGTCGGCATGAGATGGTGATTGTGCCAGTGCCAGTCCCAGTCCCTTCTATGTTTCGACGACCTGCCGGCGACGATGGTATCACGCGGTCGGCACGCAGCCCAGGTTCCCTGCTCACCCGACACCGCTCGGAATGGCCAAGTGCATAGTGCACCGGCCTCGTTTCTCGGAAACTGAACTCCACACGATCCCGCCCCTGCCGCCAGTCACGGAGCGGCGCACTGGCCTCCCGCAGGTAGGGCGTGGCCGGCGGGCGACCCGTGAACGTCACCCGGACCTCCGCCTCGCCGCTCAGATGGATATACCGGTCATCCTCGTGGTCCGCATACCCGACGACGCCGTGGCTCTGCGCCAGATCGGGATAGCCCCAGGCCGGGTCACTGCGCAATTCCCTGAGATGCGTGGCGCCCCGGATTCTCCAGCCCTGCTCGTCGCGGGCGATGACCAGGCGTTGAAAGTCCAACACCTTCTTCGCGTAGTCGGACACGGAGACCGGCGAGACGGGTTGGGCCAAGGCCCAGTCATAGACCTTCTGCAGTGCCCGTAAGGACGCCTTCTTCGTGCCGGAGTAGAAGTGATAGTAGATGTTGATGGGCTTCAGGCGGCGGGGGTGCTCCGTCATCTCGAACGTTTCAATGACGCGCTCGTATCCGTAAAATGGCCCCCGCCATAGATTGGTGTACTCGTTCTCGTTTTGATTCGGCGCGAAGACTTGGAAGAAGGCCCCCTTTTGCAGTCCAAGCGGGGCCACGGCCGTCAGCGATGGATTGGTCTTCGTGATCAGTGTATCGCCGCCGTTGAGGTTATAGACCGTGGCTTCGTACGCCTTCGCCACGGCTGCATCCGAGGGATTCGTGTCGCCCGACCAGAGGAACACCTCCGTGCGCTTGCCAGGAGGCGCCAGCGTTCGGTCGATATAGTCGAGGGACCCTTTGATTTCTCGATCCAGCGTGTGCGCCGAGTAGTGGTAGCCGGGAATCGCCAGAGAGATCGCTTCGGGATGGGCCGGATCCTGATTCTCTTCTTTCCACACGAAGGGATGGGAAAAGGAATGACTGGCCACTTCGACGTGCGGGAGCGCAAAGATGCGGCGCGCGATCCGCTCCAGTTGCGGGGCTAACTCGGGATACTGTCCCGTTGCGGCGACTTCGCCCTCGATCACCGAGACGGTCGTCGGGACCTGGTACGGCTCGAGAATCTGCTTCAGCACGACCTCTCCCGCGAAGGGGGCGCCGGGGAGCTCGGCCCGGCTGGGAAAGCCGTCCCCGTCGATGTGGATCAGAAGAAGTCGCCGTCCATTCTCGGTCGTGGTATCGGGCGCCGGCATCGCCGGTAGAGCCAACGCCTCGTGGATCAATCGAATCGGATCGAACAGCCATCGAAAGGTTTTGGCCTGCGGGACCTGCGCCACGACGTAGGGCGAGAGGGCATAGCCTCCCCAGGGGGTGAAGGCCACGGCGTCTTCACCGTCATCCTTTCCCCGGCGGAGCGTCAGCAGCGACTCCCCTTGCAGGAGACGGAGCGGCACGAATTCCTCACGGCTCGGAAGAGGCGCGGCTTCGTACCCGATACGACGATCCTGCCGCACGATCGTCACGGCATCGCGCTCCCGGCTGCCCCCCCCGATCGCAAGTTGCAAGAGAGTCAGCCGCTTCGCCTCAAGCGGAAAGCCGAAATGATTGAACACCATCACCCTGACGCCCTGGGCAGTTTGCGCCTGGAGCCACTGCGGGAGGGCGGCTCCCAGACCGACGTCATCGGAGCGGAACCACGTGATGATGCCGGCATAACGGCCGACCACCGGGAACGACGGCAGCCCCTGCCGCACGTCCCAATGCTCCGGCACATAGCCCAAGTAGTTCACTGGAAAATCCACGAAGCGGTGGATCGGCGCTTCCATGAGGTCAGGGTCAGTCCGGCTGTCATAGAGCATCAGGATCTTCCTGGGCATGACCTCGATCGATCCGATGCCCAGATAGTCGAGTGCCGGCGTGCTCACCCATGGAATGTACCCGAGGTCTTTGATCTTCTTAGCCGTCCGGCGGGCCAGCTCGCGCTGCGCCGGCGGCGCGTAATCGATCACAATGACGGGCAGGCGATACTGTGACGTGACGGTCTTGAGTTGCCCAAGAATCCAGTCGCGTTCCGATTGACTGACCTCCCCATACTGTGTCTTCGCTTGATCCCATTCCTGATAGAGCGATTCCACCGCCACCGCGAAGGCCTCGCGATGCACGTCGGGGAGAATTTCAAACCCTCGATTGAAGATCAGGCGCAGCTCCGGATAGGCCTTCTTGACGGCACGGATGGCGGCGGCCAATCCCTGTTCTTGCAGGCGGCGCATCTCAGGCCTCTCGACCGCCAGTTGATAGGAATCCAAGGTGTCGAGGAACAAGCCGCGATAGCCGCGCGCCCACAGCGGGGCCACAATCCGCTCAACGACAAAGGCCGGCCACTCCGGCTGCGTCTGATCGACCACGCGCGCGCCCCACGCCGTGTTCGTGCCGTTGAACCAGGTTTGGGGGATGTCCTGGCCATACCGCCGCTTCGGTTCCACTTCTCCCAGGCTCACATAGGCGAAGAGTTCACTCGTGCTCGTACGATAGGTCGTGGGGTCGAATCCATGGTCGGGCTCGACCACGACGATATCAAAAGCCCGCAGCTCATCGACGGGCAGCTCGGCGCCGTAGTAGAACGCCACAGTGGGCTGAGGGCTCGTTCCACCCGCCGACCTCGCAAAGGACGTCCCCGCCGCGACTGCGAGGCCCTCCGTTGCCATCACGACGACGAGCATGAACGACCGCAGGAATTCCCAGTGGCGTCGTGCCGTCCGCCCTGTTGACAAGCTCATGACGTCAACCTTGTGGCTCTCACAAAAAGTCCATGCGCCATCGCCCGCACTGGGCAGATTTTGCCCAGCGGCGTCCACGATGCCGTCATCGAAGCAGCCCGCTCCCCGCGGCTCCTATGGCCTCGTCCCGCCGCACACTTCGACGGTTGCCCCCTGTCCTCTCCTCGCTCGTGCCAGGGACAGACCCCTCCCCAGAACAATCCTCCATGAGAGTGAGCAAGTTTGTTGCCAGAACCGGTCGTCACACACCCAAGGAAACGGGAGAACTATTCGCGGATGGAAACGAAGCGGATTCGGCCTGAGATCGATAGGATTGCTACGTACGGACGAGGCGGGCGGGCTGCCGGTTCACGAGCCATACCCCGGCGAGGATCAGGAGGATGCCGGCGACTTCTTCGAGTCCGATGGCCTCGCCTAACACGAGAACGGAGAGCAGGAGAGCCGAGACGGGAATGAGATTGACAAAGACACCCGCGCGGGATGGGCCGAGCCCCTTCACACCGTAGAGCCAGGCCTGCTGACCCAGCGCGGTGGCAAAGAGAATCAAATAGCCCAGCGCCAGCCAGCCGGAGGTCGGCACGGTTCCTCCCCCGGCGGCAAATAACTTCTGATCCGTCGGAAGCAAGAGAATCTGCGGCAAGATCGAGATGAGGAGCGTCGTCCAGTTCACCAGCAAGGGTGAGTGCGTCTCCATCACGCGGCGTCCGCCGATGCTGTAGAGCGCCCAACTCACCAGGCCCAGCAGCACGAGGACGCCCCCGACCACCGGGTGGGAACCGGCGGGACTGTCCCCCCCCACTCCCGACACCAGGGCCACGCCGGCAAACGACAGGGCGCATCCGGCGGCGACCGCCCGAAACGGCACATCGGCCAGGAGCAGCGATGAAAGAAACGCCGTGATCACAGGACTGGCCCCGATGATGACACCCGCCGCCGCGGCGCCGATGTAACGCAGTCCGAAGAGCGTCAGCAGGTGATTGCCCAGGACCCCAAGGCCCAGCAGCGCGAAGATGCCCCAATCCTCGCGGCCGATCCGCACCCGCCCGCCTTCCTGCCACCACCAGAGTGGAATCAGCACCGCGAGCGCGCCGAGGCCGCGCAACACCGACGTCTCCACGGCGGAAAAGGACTCGAGCGCCAGCTTTTGAAACACGATCGAGCCGCCCCACAGCACCGCCGCCGCAGTCAGCGCCACGATGGCCGGCAGGTCGCTCCGGTGGTCTGAAGACAGATGGGGGCCGGACCTCATGAGGGTATGACTCCTACCAAGGCCGATCTAGCCCGTCAAGCGAATTTGTCAGGGGCTGGCAAGTGCTGGCAACGCCACTGGAAACCCCGCCTGTCGTGGCCGGCGGAAAAAGACCCGGAGGCAGAGGAACGCTCGTCCCTTGGCAGAGGGTCGATGAGGTCATCGGGACGCTGGAGTCCGTCATCCCCTGGAGTGAGCCTTCCGGCCATGAAGGGCGGAATTCTTGACAACTCGGCGGACATTGGATACGGTGGCCCAATACGTAACGATGCCTCGTCATGGTGTCGATCCTGTCATGGTCAAGGAACGAAGGGAGGCCAGGCGTGCGTAAGTCTCCGTGGGTGATGCTCCTGTTCATTATCGTCGGCGGGCTGCTGGGCGGTGTCCTTGGTGAAATTTTGAGAGTCATGGCTCCCCAAGGCGCGATTCAGAGCATTTTTGCAACCGCCCTTACGCCGGGGATCAACCCGCCGCTCACCCTTGACCTCGTGCTGTTCAAGCTGACGCTGGGATTTACCTTCAAAATGAATCTGCTCAGCATTCTGGGCATCTTCCTGGGCGTGTATCTCTACAAGCTGGTGTGAAGGTCGGCGACAGGCTCGGGGACTGGCTCTCGCCTTAGCCGGAGGCGACGGCAGAGTGCCTATTTCCCACCGATGACCCGGTAGAACGCATGATGGGCGACCCGGTCGCGGAAGGGCGCGGCGCTGCTCAGGCGTTCCCCTCCTTTGTAAGGAGGGGCGAGGGGAGGTAGAGTCTACCGCGGTCTTCCGGCGAAGATCCTCGATCACCCCGTCCAGATTGGCACCACGTCGGCATTGGTGTCACGAACCACGCACACACCTAGCGACTGAAGATAGGTATCCCGCTCTCGATCTGCCACGATTTGAACAGCCTCGGCATGACTCTCACCGTCCACCTTGATCACCAGCCAGCGATTGGCACAGTAAAAGTCCACGATGGACGGACCAATCCCACATTGGTGCAGGAACTTGAGCCCGCAGAAACAGGGCGAAGCCTGGGGGGAGTCTGACGGCCCCCCCCCCTTACCCCACAGGAGACACGCCCGCGTGCCCACCGACGCGGAAGCAGAGGGAAAGCGCCACCCTGACTCATCCCGCCATCACCATGCGTATGCGCTATTCCCGCTTCCTCTTAGTCCATATCTCTTATTGAAGCATCCAAGACCCCTTGCTAGAATGTCGGATTCACTTTACGACGCTGCGCGTGACACACGCTACACCCTCATCTCGGGATTCCGCCGACCTCATCGTCGAGGGCGCGCGGCAGAACAATCTTAAGAACATCTCGCTTCGCATCCCCCATAATCAGGTGACCGCGATTACCGGCCTCTCCGGCTCGGGGAAATCCTCCCTGGCTTTCGACACCCTGTTTGCCGAGGGACAGTGGCGCTATGTCGAATCCCTCTCCACCTATGCGCGCATGTTTCTGGAGAAGGTGGATCGACCGGACGTCGACCGGATCATCAATATCCGCCCAGCCATTGCCATCGAACAGAAGAATCCGGTGCGGACGGCCCGCTCCACCGTCGGCACGGCCACGGAGATCGCCGACTTGCTGCGTCTGCTGTTCGCCAAGATCGGACGCCCGGTCTGCCCCGATTGCAAGACCTTCGCGCGTGGGTATCGCCCTGGGGCCGTGGCCGATGAGTTGCTGACCCGATTCCCGGACGGACGGGCCATGATTCTCTTCCCCCTCAAAGATATCGGCCCGGGCCATGACCGTACGCTGATTCAATCGCTCCTGACGCGCGGCTTTACCCGGATCAAAGCGGGTGAAGAGCTGCTTAATCTCCAGGACGTGACTGACATCCCACGAGCTCGCGCTGAGACCCTCTCGGTCTTGCTCGATCGTCTCGTGCTGAGGTCCGACAACCGCACGCGCCTCGTGGAAGCCGTGGAGACGGCCTTCCGGGAAGGCGACGGCCTCTGCCGCGTCGAGGTCATCGGCCGGCCTCCGGAGACCTACAGCACCGATTTTCGCTGCCAGTCCTGTGGCCGCCGGTTTGAGCCGGTCCGGCCCATGCTCTTCTCTTTCAATCATCCGCTGGGGGCCTGTCCCGAGTGCAAGGGGTTCGGCAACATCCTGCGCTACGACGAAGACCTGATCGTGCCGGACCGCAATCGCTCACTGGCCGACGGCGCCATCGAGCCCTGGACGAAGCCCGGCTCGGACTGGTGGCAGAAACAGATGCTCCTCGGCATGAAGCGCAAGGGTGTCAGCTTGAGTACGCCCTTCGCCATGCTGTCTGAGAAAGAACGCGCATGGCTCTGGACAGGCGACAAGCGGTTTGAAGGGATCACGGCCTTCTTCGAACATCTCGAGCAGAAGCGCTACAAGCTGCACGTCCGGGTGTTCCTAAGCCGGTACCGGAGCCCCTCCCCCTGCTCACGCTGCCACGGCAGCCGTCTGAAGCCGGAAGCGCTGTTCGTCAAGATCGCCGAGCGCGATGTGCAGCAGGTCACGAACCTCACCGTTCTGGAAGCGGCCGACTGGTTCGAGACCCTCTCGCTCTCGCCGTTTGAAACGGAGGTGGCCAAGGATATCCTCCGCCCGCTCCGGGCGAAACTCAGCTTTCTGCGTCGAGTGGGCCTCGGCTATCTGACCTTGTCCCGGCAGACGAAGACTCTATCCGGAGGGGAACACCAACGGATTGCGCTGGCCAACCAGCTCGGCTCCCGATTGGTCGGTACCCTCTACGTACTCGACGAGCCCACCATTGGCCTGCCCCCCCGCGACACGGCCACATTGGCTGGGATTCTCCGCGACCTGGCCGACGGAGGCAACACCGTCGTGGTGGTGGAGCATGACCCGCAGATGATCCGGACGGCCGACCATATCGTGGAACTCGGTCCCTCCTCCGGTGAAAGAGGCGGTGAGGTCGTCTGCGCGGCTGCGAGAGACGCGTTCATCGGCGATCCTCGCCCGCTCACGGCCCGCTACCTGCGTGGAGAAGCACGCATCCCGCTTCCACCCACCCGCCGGAAAGGCAACGGCTCGACCCTCACGATGACCGGGGCGACCGAGCACAACCTGAAGCATGTGGAGGTGGCCATTCCACTCCACACGCTCGTCTGCGTCACGGGCGTCTCCGGCTCCGGCAAGAGCACACTGGTTGAGGACACGCTCTATCGGGCCCTGGCACGCGCCTTCCGGGTGGACCAACTCCCGATGGGCCGGTTCGACAGTATCAAGGGAGGGGAGTATCTGGCCGGAGTCCGCTTGATCGACCAGCAGCCGATCGGTCGCTCGCCGCGGTCTAATCCCATCACCTATCTCAAAGCCTTTGACGACGTGCGCGCGCTGTTCGGATCACTCCCCGAGGCCCGCCGCAACGGCTTGGGTCCCGCCCACTTTTCATTCAACACCAGCGGCGGCCGCTGCGAGTCCTGCCTCGGGACCGGGTACGAGAAGCTGGAGATGTATTTCTTCGAGGACCTCTACGCCACGTGCGACCGCTGCAACGGGCAGCGGTTCAATCCACAGGTCCTGAGCGTGCGATATCGGGGCAAGAGCATTCATGACGTGCTGACCCTGACCGTGGATGACGCCCAGGCGTTTTTCTCCGGCACCACCAGGCTGACGAGAAAACTCTGGCTCTTGTCGTCGATCGGCCTCGGCTATCTTCGGCTGGGACAGTCGGCGACCACCCTGTCCGGCGGGGAAGCCCAGCGTTTGAAGATTGCGGCGGAATTGACGGCTGCCGGGGACCGGCACCCGCCTTCGCGTGGCTTCGGCGGGAGCCGGTCCCCTGACCTGCTTTACATCCTCGATGAGCCGACCACCGGCCTGCACCTGGACGACATCCGTAAGCTGATCGTCGTGCTGGGGAAGCTTGTCGATGCCGGCAACACCGTGGTGGTCGTCGAGCACAATCTGGACGTCATCAAGTGCGCAGATTGGATCGTGGACCTGGGACCGGAGGGCGGGGACGACGGAGGGCGGCTCGTGGCGCAGGGCACCCCTGAGCAAGTCGCTCAGGTGGCCGAGTCACACACAGGACGATTCTTGCGGCCTCTCCTGGATATCTAACTTGTGTTGAGAGTCATGCTTGTATTCCCGCGAGACGAGCGGGACAGGCGGGAAAAGCGAGACGAGTAGAAGAGCGACCGGTGTGACTTATCCTACTCTCTTGGGCCCCTCACGCCTGTCTCGCCCGTCGCGCTTTTCTCGCTCAGTTCAGGCTCGGATCCGCCGGCATGTCGGCATACATGGCCAACTGCCCGCCGAGCGCCCTGAAGATATCCGGCCAGACCTGCGCGGGATCCTTCTCGAACACGAGGGAGGAATCGCCGGGAAGCGTCAACCAGGAGCCGGTCTTCATTTCATTTTCCAGTTGCCCCGGGGCCCATCCTGAGTAGCCCATGAACGCGCGGAACGATTCGTTGGTATTCGGCATGATCATCAACCGCTCCAACGCGCCGAGATTCCCGCCCAGATAGACCCCGTCGAACACATGGTGGGTTTCGCCAGGATCCTCCGTCACCCGATAGAGCACCATGACCTGATTGGTTTGGACGGGCCCCCCGGAGAAGAGCACGTGTCCCTGTCCCTCCAACACCGGAATCTGAGGCACGGCCTCCGTGAGTGACATCGCCGTCGGACGATTCACGATCACGCCGAGCGCCCCTTCGGAGCCGTACTCACAGAGCAGCACGACCGCCTGCCGGAAGTTCGGATCGCGCAACGCCGGGCTGGCGACGAGGAAGATGCCTTTTTTCAGCGGGAGGGTATTGGGCGCCATAGACATCGGCATCTGAACACTGAATGCCTCCATCTTACTGCGCTGAACGGAAACGGATCAAGCCGGTGAGGAAGCTCACGAGGTCTGGTACAGCGCCGTTCGTCGATCCGCGAGGAGATCGTTGTACGGATTCAGTGATTTCTTTCGGGCCTCGGCGGGATCAATCTCCACGACAGCCAGCGCCTCCTTGTCGCGGAGGGCTCGTTCAAGGACTTGCCCGCGCGGCGTGACGACTTCGCTGCTTCCGATGAAGGTCAGCGTCTTCTTGCCGCCCCGCTCTTCGGAGCCGATTCGGTTCGCCGTGATGCTGAAGACCCGATTCTCCAGACAGCGGGTGACCATCCCATCCGGACAATAGGGCAGCACGAGATTGGCCGGGTGGCAGAGAATATCGGCGCCTTTGAGCGCCAGGGTTCGAGCGGCCTCGGGGTAGAACCAATCAAAACAGACCATCACGCCGATACGGGCCTGTCCAATATCCCAGACGTGAAACCCGGTGTCGCCGGGGGTAAAGAACAGCGTCTCCTCGAAGAAGAGATGGGTTTTCCGATAGCACCCGATCACGCCGTTCGGTCCGACCGCCACCGCCGAATTATAGGCGTGGTCTCCCGCGCGCTCCGCCAGGCCGCCGACGAGCACCATGTTGCGGGCCCGCGCGATTTCCATCAATCGCTGCGTGGTCGGCCCATCTGGCACCGGCTCCGCGAGATCGAGCACTTCCTGTTTGGAGATGAACTGATACCCGGAGGCCAAGAGCTCAGGTAAGACCAGCAGATCGGCGCTGACCTTCGACAAGGCCCGCGAGACCTGATCCAGGTTGCGGGTTACCTCGCCGAAGACACAGTCAAACTGATAGTAGCCGACGCGCATCGTTTCCGCGGAAAATGGTCAATGGTTCATGTGATCAGCGAAGAGAATGGTCATGCCGTACACAAACAGAAACGGGCAGGATCGCCCTGCCCGTTTCGTCGCACGCTCTGGAAGAAACTCAGAGACTAGATCACATGGCCTCGGACAGGTGCGGAATCGCATTCTCGATCGCCTGGGCGGCCGCATCCGCATGCCCGGCCTTTCCTTGCGCGATCCCCTCCTTCAGGCCCTTGATGCCCTCGGTGACGTGCATGTTCTTGGTTTCCTTCTCCGCCGCCTCAGCGTGCTTCAAGGCTCCCTCGGCATGCTTCAGCAATACATCGGCATGGCCTTTCTTCCCGTGCTCCACCGCTTCCTTTGCGTGCTGAACGGCTTCGGCCGCATGCGGATTGCCGCCTGCCACCGCCACC
>SWDL01000113.1 GCA_005116795.1 Nitrospira sp.
CGGATGATTTGGCCTCTTCCGACGACAGCGTCGTGGCCAGGGGCAGCCCATTGTCGTAACGTCCTTCGATTGCCGGATGCTGCGCCCCCTTCGTCAGTTGCTTCACTTCGCGATAGGCATGGTCGAACAACTCGCGAATTTGAATGAGGCCGTTGCCGTCGGTATCCGCCGCGCCTTTCAATCCATTGATGAGGGCGCAGGTGAAGGCGCCATGTCCGCCGCAGAACTGTTCCCCCTCTTGTGAATTTTCGGCCGCGCTCGAGGAGGTCAACACGGCAATGCCGTCCTGCACCTGGCCGAGGGTGATCAACATGCGATTGATCTCCGCCGAACTGGCGCCGCGCAGGAGGGCCGGCGACGCTCCGAAACTCCCGGCGTGGCAGGCATCGAGGACCAGCACGATCTTCCGGGCTTTGCTTCGCTGAATCTGCTTGATCAAATCATACTGGCTGATGGCCCGGTCCTCAGGGTAATTCGGGTCGGTATCGTAGGCCAGAAAGTACAGATCATTGCCGGCCGTATCGGGCAAGCCATGCATCGCCATTGAAATAATGACGAGGTCCTCCGGCTGGGCCAACCGCAGGGTTTCACTTAACCCCTGCAGGACGCGCCCGCGGGTCGCTTGCTCGTTCGTCAAGAGCCGGAAGTGGTCCGGTGGAATGCGGCCGGCGAAGTGTTCGGAAAAAAAGACGTAGAGACTATGGGCGTCCCGATCGGCATAGGCGAGATTGAGATTCCGGTCCTGGTACTGAGACACGCCCACGAAGACGCCATACATCGTGCCGACACTCACTCCGGTCGTCGGTGACACAAACACCCCGCGTGCTGATTGCCCATGCGTCGGGGGAGCCATGGTCAACGCGAGGACCACCAACAAGCCCGGTAGGAAACGGCTTCTCATGGTGTGTGTCCTTTGAGTGCCCTCCTCACGGTTCGCCCATGCGGCTGATCGTGTCCGGATCAGTCGGGCGGACGCTGGTGCTCATCCTGAGCACGAGAGGCCTTCCCCTGCCGGTGTCATTGCCGCCTCAGTTCCATCACCACTTCGCTGGTGATCACCCCGCGCGCGGGGACCGTGATCGGTTTCTCTCGCGCCCCCAATCGGGCATGCCAAGCTCTCAGCTGATAGTTGCCCGCCGGGACGTTCGTCAGTTCAAATCGTCCATCGGCATCAGTCAACGTAAAGTACGGGTGGTTGAACACATGGACGAACGATCGCATATTCGGGTGGAGGTCGCAGCGCACATCCACCAATCCCGGCACAGTGAGTGTCTTGTTGACACCCGGGTCGCCCCCTTGCTGCACGACATTCCAGAGGGTTTGGCCATATCGCGTTTCGAACCTGGCATGGGTCGTGTGGAGAATGGGATCGGTATTTTGCACTTCCAGCGTGCTGCCGACCACCGTCGTCGCCACATAGGGGGAGAATCGGCAACTCCGATTCTCGATCACGACCTGCTCCTCTTTGGGCTTCGGCTTGCCCATCGTGATGCCTTCCAAGCTGACGACGACTCCTTCGATCCCCTTCGACCCCTCCGCAATGCTGAGTTCTTCCGCGAGCACCTCTTCGCCGCAGAGCTTCGAGTCTCGATAGATCCGACTAAACTGCACATCCGGTACGTTGCCCACAAACGTCACCTGGCCTTTGACTGCCGTCAATAGCGTGCCGGGGTCGAGGGTCTCATACGGCGGCACGACCGGAGCCGCGCAGGCTGACAGCGCGCCGGCAAGAAAGATGAAGACAGGGAACCCTCTGCGGAGGCGGGGCGATCCGTCGTGGCTCAGCAAGAAGACTTGCCCCTGGGAGATCAAGGAGCCGAAGGTATGGCCTGTCGCGCGGCCAAGCGGGCTTTGAGTCGACAAACGGCTGACTTGCATGGTGATCCCACTTTCGGCTGATAGGTCCGTCGTGCGGACCAGTCAAAATGGTTCAACCAAAAGCTCACCTAGTATAGGTATTTTGGAAAATCGAAGTCAAATGGTTGTCAATCAAGGAGAAATAGGACATTCCTTGAGGGATAAAAAGGTGGACTGACTGGGAGCGCATGCTTTCGCACCGACCACGAAAATAGGACCTTAAGTGCTGAGGCTACAAGGGGTTTTCAGCTTCGTTTGGTTGAGCTTTTCATTCAGGCCTAGGCTGGGGGCTGCGGTTGTGGAATTGAATGAGAGGCGCAAACCTCATCGTCATTGAATCAGGGGAGAGAGCGACTCAAAAAAGCCCCGATGCCGGACCTGGGAAGGCAGTCAAGGTAGAGCAGGATTGCTGCGTCGGCGCTGCGAGGGCCGACTTAATGTGAGGCCGGCGATGAGGCGGCTTACTGTCCCTCGATGGTGGCGGCGGTGCGTTCGACGTCGCGGTAACTCTGGTTGATCTGGCCCGCGGCGTCGCGTACTCGCTGGGCGACTGCCTCGTGGGTGTGTTGGGGAGCGGGCGATCGGCCTGGTGAGGCGAGGGTCGGGGCTTGGGGGGAACCGGCCGGCGCGCTGGATGGGGCTTGGCCTGCCGCGGCGGTCGCGTTCGATTCCGGCTCAAGCTCGGCGAGGCGCTGTTCGAGCTGCTGATTGGCTTGGTGAGCCTGCGTCGCGGCGGCGCGGGCTTTCTCTAAGGCGGTGTCCCGGCTCTCCTGGACGGACTGATTGAACGACGATAGGGGATTTATCTTCCCATACCATCTGGTGTTCTGTTCGCTTTGACTTGGGCGTTGCCCCGGCACGGAGGGTCCCTGACGGGCGGGTCTCGCCGCCTGATCGAGGGGAACGGGCTGCCTGGTGAACTCTTCAGCGAAATTGGTCAGGAACAGCGTATACGCCGTGCCGGTCACCAGGACGACGAGCAGGACTCGAAGTCCCACTTTGGCCGCTCGATGTTCGGTCATACGGAGCACGGAGAAAATGGCGGCGATGAAGGCAAACATCGTGAGGCCCAATCCCAGTTGCGTGTGATTGGGCAAGGAGAGATTCATGGCGCTGATCTGTTGGATCACCGGGCCCAGCCATTCGGCCATCACGCCCCAAGATTCTTGGGGCGGGGTGGGCCGAGTCGCGCGCCGAACAGGAGGAAGGGCCGTGATGACGGTCGGGGCCGGCGCAGCCCTGAGGCCGCCGGACGGGACGATCGGCTCCAACGTATCGCCGTCGAGGCGCTGCACCCCGGCGCGATAGACGGCGGGCACCTGATCCCATTGCTCCGTATAGACGGTCGTGCCGTCCTGCTGCACATACTGGTAGATGATCCCCGCGGCGCGGCCGGCGCCGC
>SWDL01000114.1 GCA_005116795.1 Nitrospira sp.
CGCTGTTCCAACCGCACGGTAAACCAGAAGGTGCTGCCCTTGCCGGGTTCGCTGTCAAGACCCATCCGTCCGCCCATGAGTTCCGCCAGTTGTCTGGAGATGGCCAACCCCAAGCCGGTCCCGCCGTATTTGCGCGTCATCGAACTGTCGGCTTGGGTGAAGGCTTGGAACAGGCGTGGACGAACGTCCGGAGGAATCCCGATGCCGGTGTCCCGCACGGCGAAGCGCAGAACGCAGAACGCTGAGCGCTGAACGGAAGAGGAGTCCGGGGAATCATTCCCCAGTTCATCGCTCATCGCTCCGCGTTCCGAGTTCAGTCCTCCCTGTTCATCGTTCAGCGTTCCTCGTTCATCGTTCACCGTTTCCACCTGGACCACCACTTCGCCTCGTTCGGTGAACTTGATCGCGTTCCCGATCAGGTTGGTGAGGATCCGGCGCAGGCGGCCGGGATCTCCCCGGACCGAGGTCGGCACGGTCGGCTCGATGAGGTAGGCCAGCTCCAGTCCCTTGCTCTGGGCCTGTTGGGTGAGCAACTCGGTCACCTCCTCGATGGTCGTCCGCAGGTCGAAATCGATGATCTCCAGTCTCAGCTTGCCGTCTTCGATCTTCGAGAAATCCAGAATGTCGTTGATGATCGCCATCAGGTGCTCCCCGCTGCTGTGCACCGTCTCCGCATACTCGCGCTGCTCCACCGTCAACTCCGTGTCCAGCAGCAGTCCGGTCATGCCGATGACCCCGTTCATCGGTGTGCGGATTTCGTGACTCATCGTGGCGAGAAACTCGGATTTGGCGCGAGCCACGTCGAGGGCCTGATCGCGGGCCACAGTCAGGTGCTGGAACAGGCGGCGGTTGTCCAGGGTCAGCGCCAAGACATTGGCGTAGAACTCGCTGAGCACGGCGTCGCAGGGGGTGAACTCTTTGGATCCGATTTTTCCGCCAGGTACAAACGCCCGTACACCGTCTGTTGTCCGGCGATGGGGACGCCCAGGAACGAACGCATAGGAGGGTGTCCCGGCGGAAAACCGCAACAGCGCGGATCCTGGGTGAGATCGGCCATCCGGACGGTCGCGCGATCCTGCAGGAGCGCTCCGAGCAATCCTCGTCCCGTCGGCAGCGAGCCGATCCGGTCGGCTTCTTCTTGCGAGAGGCCGGTGTGAAGAAAATCCGTGAGTTCGCCGGCTTCATTCACGAGGCCGATCGCGCCGTAGCGCGCCTGGGCCAGGCCGGTAAGGACCGCCAGCCATCGCGACAGAACCTCATGGCATAGCGCCTTGTTTGGATCTGCGGACAAGAGATCCCGGATGACATCGGCAAGGGCTTGGGCGCTGGTCTTACGAGCGCCGGTCTGGCTCTCGAGTCGCTCAGCCATGGCATTAAAGGCGGAAGCGATCTCTGCGAGTTCCTGCTCCGGCGGGACGGCGACGCGAACGGGCGGGGCGGCTGTCACCAATGAATGCCCGGATCCGATCGCCTGGGTCGCGCGCGTCAGCGCGCGCAGCGGACCAGTCAGCGCGCCGGCCGCCCATCCCCCTGCGATGCAGCCCATCAGTCCAACGATGAGGGTGAGGATCAGCGCGACGTGGGCAAGTCGCGAGACGTCTGCCAAGGCCTCGTCGCGGTCCTGTTCGATGACCAGGCTCCACCCGAGACCCTGGTAGTTCGCATAGCCCCTCTCCCGAGCATAGCCCGCCAGCACCGCGTGATCGCCGTCAAGGCCCTGTCCTTGAAGGAACCCACTGGCGCCGGCGGCACTCTCCAACGCGCTCTGGACCAGGGGATGCGTCCGGACCTGCCGGGGCATGCTCTGTGCGTCCCACGAGGAGACCAGGACAGTACCGTCCTGGTTGACGAGGGTCACCCGGAGATGATGACCGTTCTGTTCAAGGGCCCGTCTTGGGATGTCTTTCAGGATGGCTTCGACGACACTCCACTCCACCCGGTTGGCCCACACACCGACGATCGTCCCTGTCGCATCCCTGACCGGCGCGGCAAAGGACAAGCTCCGGCCGTGACGGCTGGAACGGTCCAAGGCGTCAGCGTCTTCGGGCAAGAAGCTGACCAGCGTCTGGTTGTCATTGACGTGGCCGGTGATGGCTTGCTGGAACCACGGCTCGCCGCTGACGTCCTTGCCGATCAGCGACTGCTGGTCCAGCCGTTCGCCCGTCGGGCCTATGCTGTTGACCGCCCGAACCTTCCCCTGCCGGTCTGTCATGACCGTCAGGCCGTACATGGGCGCGTACATGCCGACCATCCGGTCCATGAACGGGGTGAGGCGTTGAGGATCACGCGCGTGCGCAGCCTCACTCCCGGCAAAGGCTTGGGCATCGCCGTACCGCTCAAAGAGCGTGCGGTCGATCTTGTCGAGTGCATCGATCGCGAGCGCCGTGAGCTCGGCACCGACATGGTTCCGTAAGGCCGAGGCGCCGCTCTGGTACGCGACCAATCCTGCCGCGACCAGCGGGGTGAGGGCGAGGAGCAGAAACCAGAGCCGAAGCCATCCCTTGAACGTGCGAGGCATCATCGGGCTTCCTCCTCTGTCCGATCTCGGTGCGCCGTCGGTTGTTGAAATAGGCGACTGTGATCAAGAGTCAGGGCCAGGGCGTCGACAGCCATTCCTGCCACCAGTTCGTCGGTGGGGGTAAAGCCTCCTGGGATCTCTTTTTCCACCAGGTAGACCAGGCCGACAATGACCTCACGACCAGCGATCGGTATGCCCAGGAAGGAGCCCATCGGCGGGTCATCTGGAGGACACCCGCTTGAGCGGAGCTCCTGCATCAGGTCGATCAAACGGATCGGCCGACGACTGCGGAGCATCGTGCCGGTGACCTCTGGTCTCGCGAGGAACTCGGCGATGCGAGCGTTCTCCGCTTCGCAGAACCCCGTGGAGATAAAATCGGTGACCGTGCCGGCCTCATTCATCACCCCGAGCGCCCCGTAACGGGCGCGGACGAGGCGGGTCAAGGCGCCCAGCCAGCGGGTTAACAGGTCCCTCGGCGAAAGAGGGGCGGGAATTCCGTCGTGGAAGTCCTCGCTGATGGTCGCGGGCATGTGAATCATGGGGTCTGGTGTGGCCATCGTTCAGGCTCCTGTTGCGCCCATTCCGGGGACGTGATCCTCATCGTTCGTCGCTCGTATTTCGTCGTCCGTGATTCGTGAAGCGTGAAGCGTCGTTCGTGAAGCGTATTTCGTTCCGGAGTCGGACGCGTCACGTGGTCTCATCCCCTCATCCTGCGCTTCACGCTTCACGCTTAACGCTTCACGCCTCCTGATTTCCGCCGTGGCGGCGAACC
>SWDL01000115.1 GCA_005116795.1 Nitrospira sp.
TGACTCGGGGGCACGGACACCTTCTTCACGATGACTGAGTGGCCGGAAATCGACATGGCCACGTTCTTGAGCTTGATCCCGTTTTCCTTCACCACCTCTTTGATCGCTTGCACCACCTTCGTGCCGTCGACCACCATCCCGTCCACGATGACGTTGGGTTCAAGTGGCATTCGACCGAACTTTTGGAGAACGTACGTGCCTCGGGACTCCTTCATTTGAACAGCTTTAATCGAACTCGACCCGATATCCAACCCGAGGAGTTGTCCCTTGGACGAGAACAACGTCGTCACGTCCGTCTGCATCAACCGCATGACTGTCTCGAGGCTCATGGTGCCCTCAGGTGCTCCCTGCCCTTTCTTCTTTTCGGCTGATTTGGTCGATCACAGCAACGGCACTGGTGGACAGCCGGCCTGGAAGGAACGAGCAAGCAAGAATCGACCCGAGCCGGCTTCCCTGCTTCTCAACGTGCATGAATAGATGAATACACCTTATATCGTATTACACCCGATAAGTATAGACTATACTTTGTGGGTGTCAAGTTTGTTGATGGGGGAACTTGAGGAAGGGGGAAGGAGGAGTCCGGAAGGGTCGATGCCGGTCAGGGCTTGGCGATATCCCGGTGTCTGAGCTCGACCTCATATCCCCAGGAGGCAAAGCTCTCACGCAGTCGACAGGCAATCGCGACCGAGCGATGGCGCCCCCCCGTACATCCGATTCCGATGGTCCAGTAACTGCGACGTTCCCGTTCCACGAGCGGCAGGAGAAACTTCACCAGCGCGCCCAGATGGGCCACCAGGGCCACGGCATCAGGATCCTCGAAGACATAGGCCTGGACGGCCGGGTCTTCTCCGGTCAACGGATTCAGCTCGGGTACAAAATTCGGATTCTTGAGAAACCGTACGTCAAACATGAGATCCACGTCATAGGGCAGACCGTGCTTGAAGCCGAAGCTCAGGAGCGTGATGGTCAACGGCTGCCCTTGCCGCTGTGTGTAGTATCGGGCCAGGAGGGCCTTGAGCTCATGGACGGTAAAATCCGAGGTGTCCAGAATCCGGTCCGCGCGGCGGCGAAGCTCCCCGAGGGCCTGTCGCTCATGCTGAACCCCTTCAAGGATGGGGGCCTGTGGAGCCAAGGGATGCGGGCGGCGCGACTCAGAGAAGCGTCGCACAAGTACGTCGTCCCGCGCTTCAAGGAACAACAGCTCCATGACGTAGCCCGCGGTCTTCAGCCGATCAAGATTGGAGAACATGTCTCCGAAAAACGCTCGCTCGCGGATGTCGATGCCGAGCGCGATATTTTTGATCTCACTCCCCTCCTGGGCGCAGAGTTCAGCGAATTTTGGGAGGAGCGCCGGCGGGAGATTATCGACACAGAAGAACCCGAGATCCTCGAAGCACTTGAGGGCATAGCTCTTGCCGGATCCGGACAGACCGCTGATGATGACCAGGCGAAGGGCCTGCATTAGGCGGTGCGGGCGCTCGACGGGAGGGGATCCACCAGCTCGACTTGCCCGCGGGGATCCCGTTGAAGAATTTGGACGCGGTCGGTCTCAGGATTCAGAAACACGAAGGACGCCTCCGGCTGGTCGGTAAGGCGACTCAGGGCTTCGGCGATCGTCAACGTCTCCAATTTTCTCCGGATCGTCTTGATCGACAGCGTGACCGGCGCACCGTCCAGGGGCATCGCACGCAGGCTTCGCCGATCCGTGCCCCCCTTGCGGCGGACCCGCTTTTCCTTCCGCTTCCTGATTTGTGCGCTGACCTTGTCGAACAGCCGATCGATCGAGCCGTACATCTCATCGGTCAGCGCATGACTCTGCAGCACCGTCCGGTCCATGCGAAGCACGATCTCCGCTTTATGCCGGTACTTCTCGACGCTCAGAATCACCTGGGCGGAGCTGATCTTGACCTGGAATCGGTCGAGCCGACTCATGCGGCTTTCCACGTAGCGGCGGAGCGCCGGAGTCACTTCCACGTGGCGACCTGTCATCATCACTCGCATGGGCCTCCTCCCTCTCCTGTTGTGCACCATTCTCACACATAGCGTTTTCGCTGACTGGCCGACGGAATGTTCTCTTCCGCTCGGTATTTGGCCACCGTCCGTCGGGCAATCATGACCCCGCTCTTCTGCAGGCGGGCGGCAATCTCCTGATCCTTCAACGGATGGCAGGCATCCTCCTCGGCCACCATCTTCCGAATCATCTCACGCACCGTCACGGAGGACAGCATCTCCTCGTTGTGATCGGACCGCTGGATGCCGGTGTTGAAGAAGAACTTCAATTCCAACATGCCCTGGGGGCAATACATGTACTTGTTCGACGTGACACGGCTGATGGTGGACTCGTGCATGCCGATATCTTCGGCCACCTGCTTGAGCACCAACGGCCTCAACTGTTGCACGCCCTGCTCAAAGAACGCTTCTTGGAACTTCACGATGCTCTTGACGACCTTGAGAATCGTCCGGTTCCGCTGCTCGATACTCCGGATAATCCATTGGGCCCCTCTGAATTTCTCTTCCAAGTAGGTCTTCGTCAACCCGGAACCCTCATCGGTCTTACCGGCCAATTGCTTGTAATACGAGCTGATGCGGAGCCTCGGAATGCCTTCATCATTGAGAGAGACGACCCATTCGCCTTCGTGCTTTCTCACAAAGACGTCCGGCACAATGGCATAGTTTTCAGACGCAAAGAAGGGCCTGGCTGGTTTCGGCTCCAGTCCTTCGATGACCTTCACCGCCTTGACCACGTCGGACACGTTGGAGCCGAGAGCCTTGGCAACCTTCTCGTACTGGCGCTTCTCCAGATCGCCGAGATGGTTCGAGACGATCAGCTCCACGAGGGACCCACGGAGCCCTCCCGCTCTCCCGTTACGGGCTGATGGTAGATTCCGGTCCAGATACCCCAACTGAATCAACAAACATTCGCGGAGGTCACGAGCCGCCACCCCGGCCGGGTCGAACGACTGGAGCCCCTGGAGCACACTCTCAATCTGTGCCACGGAGACGCCGGCGTCCGCCGCCAGGTCCGGCAAGGGGGCCCGGAGATACCCGTCATCGTCCAAATTCCCGATGATATTCCGTCCGACCGCTTTCTCCGTCTCGGTCAGACTGGAGAGCCCGAGCTGCCAGAGAAGATGCTCGGACAGCGTCGTGGCCTTGGTCATCGTCTGGTCGTAGGAGGGGAACTCGTCCTGGCCGGACCCCGGTAGTTCGCGTTCTCCGGCCCGACGCTCGCTATCGAAGTAATCTTCCCAGGTCGTCGGCGAGAGATCTTCCTCCTTGCCGACCTCGGACTCCTTGGGCTCTTCAGCCTCTCCCGATGCCTCGGGCGTGGTGGACTCACTCTTTGGCGCCTCCCATTCGGACTCGGGGGAGGGCTCCGTCTCCTCCGCGTCGGCCTGCATTTCCTCCAGTAGGGGATTTTCCATGAGATGTTGCGTGAGGGTCTGCTGCAGATCAAGGCGGGACAATTGGAGCAGCTTGATCGCCTGCTGCAATTGCGGCGTCATGATCAGCTTTTGACTGAGTCTGAGATCAAGTCGTAGCGTCATGGGTTGGCCGTTCGTCGCGCACCTAGAGCCGGAACCGTTCCCCCAGGTAGATCGATCGAGCCTTCGGGCTCTTGACGATCACATCCGGAGGCCCGGCTTCGAGGATCCTGCCTTCGTTGATGATATAGGCCCGATCGGTGATCGAAAGCGTTTCCTGGACATTGTGATCGGTGATGAGAATTCCGATCCCCTTCTCCTTCAGCCGGATCACGATCTTTTGGATGTCCCCCACGGCGATCGGATCGATGCCGGCGAACGGCTCATCCAGGAGTAGAAACTGCGGGCGGGTGACCAAGGCACGGGTGATTTCAAGCCGCCGCCGTTCTCCCCCGGACAACGCATAGGCCTTGCTCCGGCGAAGCTCTGTCAAGTCTAGCTCTTTCAGCAGAGTTTGGAGGCGGGATCGAAGCCGTTCAGGGGGGAGATCCAGCAACTCCAGCACCGCTAGAATGTTCTCCTCCACCGTCAGTCGGCGGAAGACGGACGACTCCTGCGGCAGATACCCGATCCCTAATCGAGCCCGCCGGTACATGGGTAAGGCAGCGACCGACTCGCCGTTCAGCTCAATCGTGCCTTCATCCGGCCTGGTCAGCCCGACCACCATGTCGAAGATCGTGGTTTTCCCAGCCCCGTTCGGCCCCAGCAGCCCGACGACTTCTCCAGCCCTGACGTCTAGACTGACTCCTTTGACGACGGCGCGCCCCCGGTAACTCTTGGCGAGGCCCTTCGCCTCGAGGCTACGGACAGACTCCCCTCCTGGAGGCGTTCGGACCGCGTGGTCACCGGCGACCGGATCAACAGCTTGTGTCATGGTCCATGCGCACTGGTTACTGCTCAATTCTGACCCGAGACCCGCCTTCGACGACGCTGCGGTCCTCCGCGAGATACATCGTAATCGTATTGCCGGCCACGCGAGTGCCCTTTTCCCATGCGATGGGATCTCCCGTGAGGACCAGCTTATCCTCGTCACCAAAATAGACAGCCTTCCGGCAGGTCGCTTTTCCTTCATTTTTTTCAATCGTCACGAGTTTGCCGGTCGCCTCGATCAACTTCACGGATTTATTGCCGAGCGTGGGCAGATCCTCGCGCGAGCCGGAGTTGCCCGAGGCCGAACTGGCCGCCGGTCGGTTGCGAACGGGATCCGACTTGTCCTGGGTGCCGGCCTGGTCCTGGGACTTGAAAAAGACCACCATCACATCGGAATGAACGGTCAGCGCGCCCTTCACCATGATCACGGCGCCCTCGAAAATTGCCTTATTCTCGCTGTTCCGGACGGTCATCTTCTGCGAGGTAATCGTGGTCATGCGGTCATCGGGACCAGACGGACGAGCCGGCTCCTGCGCCGCGTTGGCCGTCGTCGCGCCGGAGACACTCAGCGTCAACACCAGAAGGCTACTGCACCAGATCCACATGGACATCCTGCAACACCTGGAATTCTTCTTGATCGATCTTGCCAAGGAGCCCCTGTCCCGTCACGTGCAGTCCGTGACCGGAAATCGTCACGGGATCGCTGGTTCGGATCACCTGCTGCTCTTCAGACCACTGCAGATGGTTGGTGTAGATGGTGTAGCCGTTTTCCAGTTCGACGGCGATGAGCCCGGTGGTCTTCGTCAGAAAAAAATCTTTCTTGGCGGTGTCAATGGCCCCCTCATCTCCCGCGACGCGCAGTTCCCACCCCCGTGGTCCGAAGAGACTGACGTGCACATCTTCCAAGCGGGCGCGATTCTCGCCTTCAAACAATCGCGCCCGCCGCGCCAGGACTTCCCACTTCACCGCACCTGATTCGGACTGCACGAACCGGAAATTCCGGATTCCGGCGTCCGCCGCTTCGAGAGGTTCTGAACCGTCACGGTGCGCGCGAGGCGTCGATTCTGATCGTGTGACGAGGATGTACAAGAGGGAGAGGGCCAGCACCGCACTCAGGGCCAACAATCCGCCACGAGCCCAACGATCCCACATCCCCATAAAAGTACATCTACCACCATCTTTTCAGGCATGATCCTAGCATAGGCCCTCGTTCATGTAAATAAAACGAAGCCCGAAGAGTGGGAAAAAATTGGAGTTTTCCCTTGCCGGGCGGCAAGGCATGACATGAGTGACGGTCGGTGGGGATTCAGGGCGAGGCAGGGGCCCCGGCGGCTTTCTCTGGTTTGGCCGCCTTGTCACCGGATTTCACACCAGACTTCCCCGCGTCTGATCCGGACGCCTTTTTCTCAGTCGATGCCGTCCGCTGAACGACCAGTTCAATGGTCACCATCGGCGCTGCATCCCCGACCCGGCGACGCGTATGGATGATACGGGTATAGCCTCCGTTCCGGTCACGAAACCGTTCGGCGACCTCGCTGAACAACGTGGCGACGACCGCTTTCTGTCGAATGAACGCCAGAGCTCGACGTCGGGCGGCCAGATCGCCTTGCTTCCCGAGAGTGATCATCCGATCCGTAATCCCGCGTAATTCCTTGGCCTTTGCCTCGGTGGTTTCAATCCGTTCATGCTCCAACAAGGATGTGACGAGGCTTCGGAACAGGGCTCCACGATGCTTGGTTTGTCGACCCAGTTGTCGCCCACTCTTACGATGTCGCACGGCAGCCTCCCACCTCTTCGAACGCGGGTTACTTTATCTCTTCGGACTCGGCCTCGAGCTTCGACCCCAGGCTCAGTCCCATCTCCGACAAGATTTCCTTAATCTCATTGAGAGACTTCTTGCCGAAGTTCTTCGTCTTCAGCATCTCTATCTCGCTTTTCTGAATCAGGTCGGCGATTGTCTTGATATTGGCGTTCTTCAAACAATTCGCCGCCCTGACCGAGAGCTCGAGCTCATTGACGCTCCTGAACAGATGCTTGTTCACGTCTTTCCCGTCATCGCCCCGCAGATCATCCAGCCTCGTCTCACTCAGGTGATCCGGATGGATGAAGATGTCCAGGTGCTCCCGCAGAATCGACGCAGAGGAGGACAGGGCCTCCTGGGGGGTGACACTGCCATCGGTCCAGATCTCAATCACCAGCTTGTCATAGTCGGTCACGCGGCCGACCCGGGCATTCTCGACCTGCACGTTCACCCGCTTGAGCGGGGAGAAGATCGAATCCACCGCGATCACGCCGATCGGGAGCCCCTCTTCCTTATTGCGCTCGGCAGGGACGTAACCACGCCCCTCTTTGATGACGAGCTCGATATCGAGCACCGCTTCCTTGTCCAGGGTCGCAATATGGAGGTCTTTGGTCAACACTTCCATATCTGCATCATGAATGATGTCACGCCCTTCCACCACGCCCGGCCCTTTCTTCCGAAGACGGACCGTCTTGGGTTTGTCCGTATGAAGCTTGAACCGCAGGCTCTTGATGTTCAGGATGATCCCGGTCACGTCCTCCGTGACGCCGGGGATGGTTGAAAACTCGTGGAGGACGCCCTCGATGCGAACGGTCGTCACCGCCGCTCCGGGCAGGGAGGACAACAACACCCGCCGGAGTGAATTCCCTATCGTCGTCCCAAACCCTCGCTCAAAGGGTTCCGCCGTCAACTTGGCATAAGTCGGGGAGAGCGTATCCTTATCGGCTTCCACCCGCATCGGGACTTGAAAGTCTTTCATCGCCTTTATCATAGTGCCCCCTTCCCCTCCTTACTCGTTCTGAGACCCACTCGAATCCTGCCCTCTGCCGGCCCCGATCGAGGGTTCTGAGATCGCGGTTACCGTGAATAGAGTTCCACTACCAATTGCTCATTGACCGGCACGGCAATCTCCGCCTTGGTGGGCAGCGCCCGGATCGACCCCTGATAGGCGGTCTTGTTGAGATCCAACCACGCCGGGATGCCGCGGCCTTCGACGAGTTGCAGGGCCGATTGAACCGGCGCCATCTCCCGACTCCGTTCGCGGATCGAGATCACGTCTCCTGCCTTCACCAAGCAGGAGGGCACATCCACTCGTCGTCCATTCACCGTGACATGTCCATGGTTGACCAGTTGCCGGGCTTCCCGACGAGACACGGCAAACCCGAGCCGATACACCACGTTGTCGAGGCGGCATTCCAGCAATTGCAGCAATTGCTCGCCCGTCACGCCCACCTTCCGCTCGGCCCGCTCAAAGACCCCTCGGAACTGCCGCTCCAGCAGACCATAAATCCGCTTGAGCTTCTGCTTTTCTCTCAACTGAACATTGTATTCTGAAATGCGCTGCCGACCCTGCCCATGCTGACCCGGTGCGTAGCTGCGCCGTTCGATCGCGCACTTGTCGGTCATGCACCGCGACCCTTTCAAAAACAATTTCATCCCTTCCCGCCGACAGAGCCGACAGACTGGACCTCGATACTTAGCCACTGGCCCCTCCTTCAGAATTCCATCATCACCAAATTCTTCACACACGCCGCCGCTTCGGCGGTCGGCACCCGTTGTGGGGAATCGGCGTCACATCCCGGATCATGTTGATTCGCAATCCCGCGCCTTGAAGGGCCCGGATGGCGGATTCACGCCCGGACCCCGGGCCGTTGACGTAGACATCCACCTGTCGCATCCCATGCTCCATGGCTTTTCGAGCGGCGGCCTCACCGGCGCGCTGCGCGGCAAAGGGCGTGCTCTTGCGCGACCCTTTGAATCCCTGATTCCCCGCACTCCCCCAGACGACCGTATTGCCACCCATGTCCGTGATGGTCACAATCGTATTGTTGAATGACGCCTGGATATGCGCAATCCCGCTCTGAACGACTTTGCGCTCTTTCTTCTTGCCCTTCTTGACGCTCATGCGTGCCCCCTCACGATACACTCCACTGTTGTCGTCATGCAGTCGCCCGCTTGGCCGTCGGAGCCTTTGGCTTACTCCCGACGCCTGATCCTCGCCCCTTCCGCGTGCGGGCGTTCGTGCGGC